>JADGED010000046.1 GCA_016744555.1 Desulfuromonadaceae bacterium | reverse complement strand
ACCACAACTTTACTGGCAGTAATTGCCGATAAAACCGGTTATCCGGTGGAAATGTTAGAACTGGAAATGGCCCTTGATACCGATCTCGGCATCGATTCAATAAAACGGGTTGAAATTCTTTCGGCGTTGCAACAACAATTACCCGGAACCCCAGCAATTAAACCAGAACACTTGGGGACATTGCAGACAGTGGGGCAGATAGTCGATTTCTTAGCTAGTTCTGCTGGTAAAAGTGAACCCAACAGTGCACCTGCATCAATCAATGAAGAAAATGCTGCAAAAGGGATTAACCGTGAAGTTCTTAAACCCGTAGCACTTCCGCAAAAACGTGGGAGTAAAGAATTTTCTTTTAGTGCCGGTACAGAAGTTTGGATTACTGACGATGGATCGTCGTTAGCCGATGCAATTTGTTCACGCATAACTGCACGTCAATTGATCCCTCGAAAAATTTCTATGGCTACAGTCGCTAGCTTAGCAATACCAGAGAGTCTTGCTGGATTAATTGTCTTGGCTCCTCTGGCTGGTAGCAACGATAAATTTCTCCTCGATTCGTTTAAATTGCTGCAACAAGTTGAACCAGCGTTACAAAAAGCTAGTCAGTTTGGCGGTGCATTTTTTACCACCGTTTCACGGTTGGATGGCTACTTCGGGCTTGATGTAAACGGTGAAATTACCGATGTATTATCTGGCGGTTTAGCCGGATTAAGTAAAACTGCAGCATTGGAGTGGCCCGCTATCCATTGTAAGGCTCTCGATCTAGCTATGGGGATGGAAATTCTCCCTACTGCTAGTGCTTTGGTTGATGAAATCTTTAGTGTTGGACCTATTGAGGTTGGGATTAGTACTCAAGGGCTGCACTGTCTCGAATTAGTTCCAGAACCGTTGGCAGAAACTTCCGCAGAAATTCCAATTGCTGCAGGAGACTTGGTAGCGATCAGTGGTGGTGCTCGTGGTGTAACTGCTGAAGTAGCAATTGCACTAAGTGCGGCAACTAAAGCTAGTTTGTTGTTACTTGGCCGTAGCCCTATGCCATCAGCTGAACCTGCATGGTTGGTTTCTTTGATGTCAGAAGGGGAGATCAAAAAAGGCATTATCGCCCATGCCGATAACCCGCTTAAGCCTCGTGATGTCGCCGATCAATATAATCAAATTATGGCCGCCAGAGAAATTCGAAACACTCTAGAGCGTATTCTCACTAGTGGTGGTACTGCCATTTATCGTTCCGTCGACCTGCGTGATCAAGGAGCAGTTGATTCTTTATTTGCCGAAGTTCGCAACCAATACGGTGCAATTAAAGGGATTATTCACGGCGCCGGGGTACTTGCCGATAAGTTGATAAAAGAGAAGACCACAGAGCAGTTTGCACAAGTCTATTCAACCAAGATTGATGGTTTACGAGCTCTTATCAACGCTGCTGGTGACGATGCCTTAAAGTTTATGGCACTATTTTCATCATCCACTGGGCGTTTTGGTCGCATTGGCCAAGTAGATTATGCTGTAGCCAACGAAGTACTTAATAAAATTGCTGATCAGCAAGCCACAAGCAGACCAGACTGTCGCGTCTTATCCCTTAACTGGGGTCCATGGGACGGCGGCATGGTTACTCCGGCATTAAAACAGGTATTTGCTCAGGAAGGTATTGACGTCATTGATCTGCAAGCTGGGTCAAATTACCTCATGAACGAACTAGCCACTCCTCCAGGTGGAGCAGTTGAATTGGTTATTTCTGGAGGAGATGAAGAGATAGTAATAGCTGAGCCAGTTGAACCACATCAAAATATCTATGTTTCTAAAGCATTTGACCTCGATTTGGATATCAAGCAATACCCATTTTTACAATCTCACGTAATTGATGGAAAAGCGGTATTGCCGATGGCAGTTATCATTGAATGGCTTGCTCATGGGGCTATCCATAACAATCCTGGCTTAAAATTCCAGGGTTTCAATGACTTACGTATACTTAAAGGTGTAATTGTCGAAGCACAACAAGCAGTTAATTTACAGGTAACAACGGGTAAAGCGATTAAGGGTGATGGTGTTCATGTTATCCCGGTAGAACTTTCTAGTCTGGATAAAACTGGTCAGCCACTTGCCCACGCAAGAGCTAGAATTGTATTGGCTTCCAAGTTGCCAGAACGTAAAACCGCAGCAACTAAACTTGAATTACCATTATATCCGCATCCAAGTAGTGAAATTTATCGTTCTGGACGCCTTTTCCATGGGGAAAACTTTCAAGGTATTCGTGAAATAACTGGAGCATCTGCTGCGGGAATAAATGCCTTAGTAAATCCAGCTCCATTGCCACAAAGTTGGATTGATCAGCCATTACGTAATTCATGGTTTGCCGATCCTCTAGCACTTGATAGTAGCTTCCAAATGATGATCCTTTGGAGTTTTGAGCAGTATCAATCCGCTTCGTTACCGGTTTTTACTGGTCGCTATCGTCAATACCAGCAGCAATTCCCCGCTTCTGGAGTTGAAATTAGAGTGCAGTTAACGCAGCAGACCAATAATCGAGCGACTGCAAATATTGATTTTGTAGATCCGCAAGATGGTTTGTTAGTAGCACGAATTGAAGACTATGAGTGTGTTATCGATCAATCTTTAAATGCGACATTTCAGCGTAATAAATTGATTGGTGTCGCTTAAAACCATTTTTGCCACCAAAAAGGATATTTTAACGGAGAGGCGCTGAGTTGGAGAGCTGGAGAGAAAGTCAAAACCTTTAATATTGCCACCAAGGCATCAAGGACACCAAGAAGGGCAAAGGCTTTTAAAGGTTTAAAGCCAAAGCATTGAATGCTTTTGCTTTAGATTTACTTGGCGCTCTTGGTGCCTATGTTTGATTTTGTTTTTCTCTGCATCTCTCCGCCTCTCCGTTAAGGCTTTTGACCCGGTTTTCCTCGGTCTGTTTGGTGGCTTTATTTTTTATACTTTATCCTTATGAGAACATTATATCTATGTTGCCCGATAAATCTGTCGCAATAGTAGGGGTAGGCGGGATGTTTCCTAATTCGCCAACCTTGGATCGTTACTGGGAAAATATCGTCGGCAATATCAACACCTCCCGCCGTCCACCTGCAGAACGGTGGTTACTTCCTATCGATGACATCTACGATCCAGAAGTTGGTGCCGCTGACAAAGTTTATTCTCAAAAAGGCTGTTTTCTCGATGATGAAGCTGATACGGGGAAAATTCCTGGACTAGATATTGATGCCGATTTCCTGGCTGACCTTGATCCTATGTTTCGCCTCTTGTTACGCGTTGGCCAACAAACAATTACTTCCGTTGCAAATGATAAAATAGATCGGAATCGGGCTGGAATCATTATCGGTAATTTGGCGTTGCCAACCGAAAAATCCTCTGCTTTAGCACGCAACTATTTAGGTCGTACCTTTGTAGAAAAACTATCGACGCAGGAGTTACCTTTTCCCGAAGCAGAGGTTGCGCCAATCAACCACTATGTCGCCGGTCTTCCTGCTGGGATTCTAGCCAAAGCATTAGGTTTTGCTGGAACATGTTATACCGTTGACGCTGCATGTGCTTCTTCCTTGTATGCAATTAAATTAGCCGTTGATGAATTACAATCTGGCCGGGCAGATACCATGCTTGCCGGTGGTTTATCACGCCCCGATTCTCTTTATACGCAGATGGGATTTTCGCAGCTACGTGCACTTTCTCCCACCGGTACTTGTTCGCCGTTTGATCAAAATGGCAATGGCCTAGTAGTTGGAGAAGGGTGTGGCCTATTAATGTTAAAGCGTACCGCTGATGCAGTGCGTGATGGCGACCATATTCACGCTGTTATTCGTGGTATAGGGCTTTCCAATGATCTAGGTGGCAGTTTGCTTGCTCCGGCTGCTGAAGGGCAATTAAGGGCGATGCGCTCAGCTTATCAGCAAGCGGGCTGGTCTCCGGCAGATGTTGATCTAATTGAGTGTCACGCCACCGGAACTCCAGTTGGTGATGCCGTTGAGTTCTCCAGTTTACAGCAATTGTGGCAAGACAAAAACTGGCGTACCGGACAATGTGTCATTGGTTCGGTTAAGGCAAATATCGGTCACCTCTTGACTGCAGCTGGTTCTGCCGCAGCGATTAAAACGATTTTGGCGATTAATAAACAAACTCTGCCGCCCACAGTTAATTTTAAGCAGCCCGCCAACGGTATTGATTTTGATAATAGTCCGTTTCAAGTGCTGGAGCAGCCAAAACGCTGGGAAGCCCGCAAGGGAGATCTACCTCGTAGGGCAGGAGTTAGTGCGTTTGGTTTTGGTGGTATTAATGCTCACATGTTGCTGGAAGAATGGGTTCCTAAAAAAGCATCAAAAAGTACAGTTAGATCGCATCCATCATTTCGGGAACGTACTCAACCAATTGCTATTGTCGGTATGGGGGCTCAATTTGGAAAGTGGGAAAACTTAACCAAATTTCAGCAACGAGTATTAGGTAGTATTGAAGATACAGTAGCGACAGAACCGACTAATTGGTGGGGAGCAAAAAAAAGTAACTGGTTTAAGCAAGCAGGTCTCGATAAGGTCGATTTTCGTGGACATTTTATCCCCGAAGTTTTTTCCCATCCCGGAGATTTCCGCATCCCGCCAAAAGAGCAAGAGGAGATGTTGCCACGTCAGTTATTAATGTTGCAGGTTGCGGCCGCAGCTCTGGATGATGCTAACTTATCTGATGAAGATCTCCTGTTTTCTGGAGTATACATCGGAACAGGGCTTGATCAGAACGCTACTAATTTTAGCTTTCGCTGGGGGATACAAAAATATGCTCGCAAATGGGCTAACGAATTGGGTTTGCAACTCGACGCAGAACAATTAACTGACTGGATTGCTGAATTACGCCAAGCTGCCGGGCCAGCATTATCAGCAAATCGAACTATGGGGGCTCTCGGTAGTGTTGTTGCTAGTCGTATAGCGAAAGAATTTCGCATCGGTGGCCCTAGTTTCACCCTCTCTAGTGAAGAAAACTCTGGTCTTCGCGCCCTAGAAGTTGGCATCCATTCGTTACAAGAAGGCTCAATAAACCGAGCCATCGTTGGTGCTGTTGATATGGCTAGCGATGTCCGTGCTGTTATTAGTCGATATAAAAACGGTAACCTTGTTGCTGGTGGTAATGGCTGTCCGTTTGATCAGCATAATGCAGGTAGTTTTATTGGTGAAGGTGCCGCAGCTGTAGTGTTGAAACGGCTCGAAGATGCACGTCAAGATGGCGATCAAATTTATGCGGTTATTGATGGGGTAGGGACCGCGATTGGTGGTGCGGTAGACAAGTTTACCCCGGAATCAAGCGCATATACTCAAGCAGTTGAACAAGCTTGCCATGATGCTAATACCAAAACCGGAACAATCTCTTACCTTGAAACCGATGGTAGTGGAAATCCAGCAAGCGACAAACTAGAAGCACAAGTCCTTGGTGCCGTTATTGGCAATGCTACAAGTAGTCAAAGTACCAAAATTGGTAGTGTTAAGGCCGACATAGGTAATGCCGGCGGCGCTGCTGGTTTAGCTGCTTTGGTTAAAACGGCCCTGTGTCTCCATCACAAGATATTACCGCCATTACGAAATCTAAACTCACTGACTCCTGAATGGATTCGTGGAAAAGGTAAGTTTACGGTACCAACTGCGGCGCAATATTGGTTGCATAATCGTGCAGTTGGTAACCGCCGTGCACTGGTAAATGGAATTGGTAGTGATGGTTCCTGTTCTAGCTTGGTTTTGGAAGAATATGTCGGAACCAACGATATTGCACAAACTGAAGCAACAGCACGTACTATTGGAAAGTTGCCCGAAGGTTTGTTTGTCATTGTTGCCGTTAGTCCAGAACAATTATTAGCCGAAATCGCAGTATTGCGGCATTTTATCGGCTTGCACAGTGATTTGGCCATAGACAATTTGGCTCGCCATTGGTTTGACCAAAAACCAATCGATGCAAACCAGCCATTATGCCTTAGCTTGATTGCTGAAAGTAATGACAACCTTAGCTTCCTCATCGATCAAGCAGAAAAATCCCTTAGGAATGATCCCTCTAAGTCGATTGGTGTTGCCCCTGAATTACAACTTGACCCTACTAGTCGTGAGCGCATCTTTTATGCAGCACAGCCATTTGGTGCTGACGCTAAAGTAGCTTTTGTCTTTCCCGGTTCCGGTAACCATTATGCTGGGATGGGTCGTGAATTGTCAGCTCGCTGGCCACAAATTTACCAGCAGCAACACCAACAGAGTAAGTACTTAGCCGACCAGTATCAGGCCGACCAGTTTTGGCGTGGAGAGTTGGCAGAAAATATCCACAATGATCACAATGCACTGGTAATTTCCCACGTAGCGCAGTGCACAGCATTGAGTGATTTAGTCCAAAGTTTTGGTATCCACCCCCAAATGATCAGTGGTTACAGCTTAGGCGAATCGGCAGGATTATTTTCTACCGGTGGCTGGAAAGATCGCGATGGCATGTTGCAGCGCTTGGAAAAATCACCACTTTTTACTAACGAACTTGGCGGCGAATGTCGGGCTGCAAAACGGATTTGGAATCTACCTCAAGGTGAAACTGTAGATTGGCAACTGGGGATGGTTAATCTTCCTGCTGCTCAGGTCAAAGAGTATTTGCGTGACAAAGAACAAGTTTACCTATTAATCATAAATACCCATCGTGAAGTAGTTGTTGGCGGTAACCGGCAGCAGGTAGAGCAATTAGTCGCTGACCTTGGCTGCCATTTTATCCCGCTGCAAGGGGTAACTACAGTCCATTGCGAAGTAACCAAGGCGGTTGCCGATGCCTATCGGCAGTTACACCTATTTCCGGTAACTCCACCAGCTGGAATAGATTATTACAGCTGCAATTTAGGTAATAAATACCCACTTACTTCCGCTAATGCAGCCGATGTCATTTTAGCTCAAGCACTTGATACAATTAATTACCCGCAAGTAATTGAACAGCTATATGCCGACGGTGCCAGTGTTTTCCTTGAGGTTGGCCCCGGTAACTCCTGTACAAGGATGATCAATAGTATCCTTGCCGAGCAGCCCCATCTGGTTCGACCTGTTTCCAGCTCTGGAGCCGATGCAACCTCACAACTCCTTCGCTTGTTAGGAAGTTGCTTGGCGGAACGATTGCCAGTTAAGCTTGAATCACTATATCCTCAGCCAGTTTTGCCACGAACAAATAAGCCCCGCATAGATACATCTATTGGTGGAAATGATTTCAACCTAGCTACAGTAACCAGGAGAATTAATACAGCTAAAACAGTGATTAATGATCATACTGTTAAAGTTATGAGAGAAGTATCTGAACCGCTAAAGCAACAACCTGAGTTAGCAACTGCGGCAGAGAGCAGCGATCCAATCATCGCCAGCTTTAGTCAAAACCTAAGTTCCAGTATTGACGCCCATCAAGCGTACCTTGGATTTACGCAATCGTTGGAACAAGCCTTCACCAAAAATATTGCCTTACAAACATCACTGCTACAGCAAATGGTGGCTGCTGGTGCCGATATCTCTGGGTTTGATCTTCCCGTTGAAACTCCTTCTACTGCTAACGCACCAATTAAGCAAGCTGCTCCAGTGACTAATGTCGCATTTGATAAACAGATGTGTTTCGAATTTGCCGTTGGTTCGGTTGAAAAAATGCTAGGTGCTGAATTTGCCGAGGTCGATACATATCCAACCCGTGTACGTCTACCCGATGGTCCATTAATGCTGGTTGACCGCATAATGGAAGTGGAAGGGGAAGCCAGATCAATGACCCATGGTCGGGTAGTTACTGAGCACGACGTAACCGCAGACCGTTGGTATCTTGATGGTGGGCGAATTCCTACATGTGTTGCTGTAGAAGCGGGACAAGCCGATTTATTTTTATCAGGGTATTTAGGTATCGATTTTATCACCAAAGGTAATGCCGTTTATCGCCTACTTGATGCCGTAGTTACTTTCCACCGTGGCCTACCAGTAGTCGGTGACACTATCCATTATGATATAAAAATTGAAGAATTTTTCCGTCAGGATCAAACCTATCTTTTCCGCTTTAACTTTGAAGGGACGGTAAATGGCGAACCGCTACTGTCGATGCGTAATGGTTGTGCCGGTTTCTTCACCGCAGCCGATCTTGCTGCCGGGAAAGGGATTATCCATACTAAGCTCGATCTGACTCCGCAACCGGGGAAATTGCCAGCTGATTGGCGCGAACTGCTACCGTTAAGAAAGGAAGCTTATAGCGAAAAACAGGTTGATGCTCTATATGCCGGTGATCTGCACAGTTGTTTTGGGGCTGAATTTGCCAACTTACCATTTAAGCCTTATACCTTGCCGGGGAATAAGTTGAAACTGGTAGACCGTGTAATTGAGCTTGATCCAAACGGAGGACGTTACGGTATCGGCCAAATTACCGCAGAAATGGATATAGCTCCCAACGATTGGTTTTTAACCTGCCATTTTGTTGATGATCAAGTTATGCCCGGTACGTTGATGTACGAATGTTGTATGCATACGTTGCGGATTTTCTTATTACGTATGGGTTGGGTCGGTGCTGAAGGGGAGACTTGGTGTGAACCGGTTCCAGGGGTAGGCAGTGGTTTGAAATGTCGTGGTCAAGTTGTTGCTACAACCAAAACTGTTACTTATCGAGTTAGTATCAAAGAGCTTGGTTACCGTCCTGAACCGTTTGCAATCGTTGATGCACTTATGTACGCAGATGGCCACCCTATTGTTGAAATTCCCGATATGTCGGTACGTCTAGCGGGATTAGATCGGCAGAAAGTAGAGTCCCTGTGGCAAGCATCTGTAAATGAGGTTGCAGCACCGCAATTAAAACAGATCCTGTATGATACAGATAAAATTACCGCTTACGCCATAGGTAATCCTTCAGAGGCTTTTGGCGAACCGTATCGCATCTTTGATCACGAGCGTAAAATTGCCCGTTTGCCGGGACCACCGTTCCAATTTTTGGATCGAATTGTTGCTATTAACGGTGAGCCGTGGAAATTAGTCGAAGGAGTAACTGTTACCGGGGAATATGATGTCCCCGTTGATGCGTGGTACTTCGCTGATAATAGGCAGGAAAATATGCCGTTTAGTGTCTTGCTGGAAATAGGTTTGCAACCTTGTGGTTGGTTGGCAGCTTATCTCGGCTCGGCGTTAACAAGTGAAACCGATTTATCATTCCGCAACCTCGATGGAAACGCGGTACAGCATCGCCCAGTGACAGCACAATCTGGTACCTTGACGATTGATGTTAAAATCACTCGGGTTGCCAGCAGTGGTGGTATGATTATCCAGAGTTACGATTTTGCCGTTAGCGATAGTCAAGGACCAGTCTACACTGGCGATACGGTATTCGGCTTCTTTTCGAAGCAATCTTTGGCACAGCAGGTTGGCGTTCAAGGTGCAAACCTGTATCAGCCGACAACTGTAGAGTTAGCTGCTGCTGAAACATTTGCTTATCCAACTGAAGCTCCGTATCCAAATACAAAAATGTCGATGGTCAATGAGATAGAAGCATTTATCCCTCAAGGTGGGAGTAAAGGCTTAGGGTATATTCGTGGAAATAAACTAGTTGACCCTGATGAGTGGTTTTTTAAAGCCCACTTTTATCAAGATCCTGTCTGTCCCGGTTCCCTTGGGCTAGAGTCATTCCTGCAGTTATTGAAAGTAGTTGCTGCCAAGCGGTGGGGAATTGATCCAAAGTCTCAATTTGAAACAATTGTTTGTAACGAAAAGCATAGTTGGAACTATCGCGGTCAAATTATTCCAGCCAATAAAAAAGTCGCAATAGAGGCGGTTATTACTGCTGTTGATGACGCACAAAAAGTAATCCATGCCGATGGATTCTTATCGGTAGATGGGAAAATAATCTATCAATTGCACGATTTTTCAATCAAATTAATTAACTAAATGGGGATCAACATGAAGACTACTTATAACGTATTTTTTATAGTTCTAATTTCTATTGCTTTATCAGCCTGTCAATCTGATAAAAAAGAAGTGATCACCCCAGTTAAGCAGCAGGCGACACAAAAAAAATCTGAAAAAAGTTCAACCAAAGTAGATCTAAGCGTTTCTGCCGAGCATGTACAAAAGCTTGATGAAGACAAAGCCCTTATCATTGAAACACCGGCAATAGGTGCAGTTAAAGGAGCAGAAAAACGCAAAATTGAGTTAAGTGGAGAAGTTTTACTTGATAAAGAAGAAGAGGAACTTACTGACAAGGTTGAGGGTGGTAAAGTTAAGCTTTCAATTCCTCTTTAACTCTTTTAATAGGCATCACATGGTTTATACAGCTCTTGGAGTTTTGTTGACAAAAAGTGTTAAAAAGTTACCAATTTACACATAAATATCGTAGTTTGTTTTTGTAAGGGGGGAATTACTATGGATAATTTCAAAAGAAAGGTTGTCATGCGTAAATTCATATTTTATTTTGATCTGCATATGACATGTCTTCACCTAGTATCCGGCATAGGATTTTAGATGAAAACCTTTATTCCTTTGAAGCTTGGTTTAATATTAACTATCACCTTATGGACTGCGGCAATCGCAATCTATACATATCAACATTATTCCATCTACCAACACAGAATAGTATCACTCGCCAAATCTGAAGCTGATATTAGTTACAATAAAGACTTAGTATATCGTCGCTGGGTAGCAAAACAGGGTGGAGTGTATGTCAAAGTAAGTGATTACACTAAACCTAATCCTCATCTAAACCATATTCAAAACCGTGATATTACAACCACTGATGGTGACAAGCTAACATTAGTAAATCCATCATATATGACCCGACAGGTTGATGAATTAGCAGCTAAACAATATGGCGCCAAAGGGCATATCACCAGTTTAAATCCTTTGCGCCCAGAAAATGCACCGCTGCAGTGGGAAAAAGAGTGCCTTGAGAAATTAACTTCCGACAGTGGTGAAATTGTTAATATCGATAAAAAAGGTGATGAAGAATTTTTACACGTAATTTATCCAATGATTGCCGAGAAGAATTGCTTAAAATGTCACGGGCAACAAGGCTATAAAGTTGGAGAAGTGCGCGGGGGAATAAGTATTTCGATTCCTTTGGCACCACATAAAGCAATCTATTCAAGTTCTTTACGTTCAAAGTTTATTTACCATGCAGTAGTGTGGATAATTGGAATTATCTTCATTTATTTATTTGATAGATATCGTAAAAGCATTCGAGCAAGTAGGGATGCTGCTCTTACCTCTGAACGAAAATTTAGGACTCTGTTTGACGAAGCCGAAAATGGTTATAATTTGCTCGACTTTAATACCGCAGTAATTATTGATTGTAACCAGTCATTTGCCGAACTTGCTGGAAGAACAAAAGCGGAGCTAATAGGATTTCCACATACATATTTTTACTCCACCTCACATGAATTATTTGGCGAAGAAAAAGAAAGTTCGTTAATTTTAAGTCAAATAATAAGCCCTGATAATGTCATTGTTGATGTTGAAATAAGGTCTCAAAAAATTGATATTGATGGTCGCTCTATATTGTTTAATAGTTTTCAAGATGTAACCGAACGTAAAATTTTAGATGATAGATTGAAACTTTTAGCACAAACTATAGAGCAAAGCCCTCTTGCAAGGATGTTGATCACAGCTCAAGGAAAAATAGAGCAAGTGAACCTTAAATATACTGAAATTACTGGCTATTCACTTGCGGATGTACAAGGCCAACTGATCGATTTTATTGATTTTTCAAATAACACTCAAACTGGAACATCTCTTGAGCGTGATTCAGTATTAACCGATAGTGTTTGGCATAAAGAACTAAGAAGTAAACGTAAGGATGGTAGTCAGTTTTGGGAAAACGTTAGAGTTTCACCGATCAAAGATGTTAACGGGACAATAACTTATTACGAAATTACCAGGGAAGATTTAACCGCACAAAAAAAAGCATCTGAAAAAATGGAGTATTTGGCAAACTATGACAGTTTAACTGAATTGCCAAATCGTACATTATTTAAAGACAGACTCGGTGTAGAGATATTTAGTTCTCTATTTAAAAAAGATAAACTTGCTGTTTTGTTAATTGATTTAGACCACTTTAAAAAGTTTAATGATTTATATGGGCATGAATTTGGCGATCTATTACTCCAATATTTTGGAGAATTACTCCAATCTTGCGTTCAGGGTGAAATGCTTGCTCGTTTATCTGGAAATGAGTTTGCAATTATTCAAACATCTATTAATACGATCGATGATACAGCAAGGTTAGCACAACAAATTTTAGATAGTTTAAATAAACCCATCACCATAGAGAATAAAACAATCCATTGTACATGCAGTATCGGTATTTCTATTTTCCCAGATGATGGCTCAGAAGTTTCGTCAATACTTACAACTGCTGATATGGCACTTTATTATTCGAAACAAAATGATCGTAACAATTACAATTTTTATGCAAATGAATTAAATCAAATAACTAAAAAGCGCTACCAGGTAGAAGAGGGAATACGCAATGCGCTAGAAAACGATCTATTTCATCTCAATTTTCAACCTCAAGTTGATGCTGTCACTGAATCTATCGTTGGCTTTGAAACTCTTTTGCGTTGGATTGATCCAGAGCTAGGCTTTGTTTCTCCCGGAGATTTCATCCCGATAGCTGAAGAAACAGAACTAATTATAGATATTGATAAGTGGGTTTTACTTAATGCATGTACGCAATGGGTGGAATGGAACAAAAAAGGTAAAAAACCAGTTATGATGGCAATTAATATATCGGGTCGTCAATTTAAGCAGGATGATTTTATCGAATATATAGAAACAATATTACAACGAACAGGTATGCCCGCAGAATGGTTAGAAATTGAATTAACCGAAGGACTTTTAATGGAAGGGGTAGATGATACTATCTCTAGGTTAAATGCACTCAAAAAGCTCGGTATTACTATTTCTTTAGATGATTTTGGCACTGGGTATTCCTCTTTGCGCTATTTGCAACAGTTTCCAATTAATATTCTAAAAATTGATAAATCTTTCGTAGACGGGCTCCCAGATAATAGTGATAACGTTGCTTTTACTAGAACTATCTTATCTTTAGCAGAACACCTTAACCTCAAGGTCGTTGCTGAAGGGGTTGAAGATGAAAAACAGCATGAATTTTTACGAAAATATAATTGTCAAATAATACAAGGTTATTACTTTAGTCGTCCTTTACCACCAGAAGAGCTTGAAAACTGGTTGTAATTTAATTCTCTGATTTATAGGTTCTTAATGTCACTTGAAATAAAAATTTATTATCTAATTATAGCCATCATTGTTTTTGATTACGTCATAGAGCGTGTTCTTGATGGCCTTAATGCCAGTCGTATGGGGCAGGCTATCCCGGCAGAGCTTGTTGGGTTATACGATCAACAGAAGTACGATACCCAACAAATGTACCAAAAAACTAACACCCGCTTCACCCTCGTAAGTTCAAGTTTTAGCTTAATTGTTTTGCTTATTTTTTTATCTATTAATGGTTTTGCCTACGTCCACAGCTTAGCCTCCGATTTTTCCTCTAATTCAGTGCTTCAGGCGCTGATTTTTTTTGGCATACTGATGCTGGCGCAAGATATCATCAATACTCCATTTCAATGGTACAATACCTTTGTAATTGAAGAACGGTTTGGCTTTAATAAGATCAATTTCAAGCTGTTCATTCTTGATAAAATCAAGGGGTGGTTATTGCTTGCTATTCTTGGTGGTGCGGTACTGTTTGCCATCACTTGGTTCTACTATAGAACTACAGATATGTTTTGGATCTACGCCTGGTTGATGGTCGGGGGGGTAAGCCTGTTTTTCTCCATGTTCTATTCTAATTTGATTGTCCCTTTGTTCAATAAGCAAACGGAACTTGAAGCTGGTGAATTAAAAACAGCAATTGAGGAATTTGCTCAGACAGTCGATTTTTCGGTGAAAGATATTTATGTCCTTGATGGTTCCAAGCGCTCGACTAAAGCCAATGCTTATTTTACTGGGTTGGGGAGTAGAAAACGGATTGTCTTGTTTGACACCTTGATCAATGAATTAACCATAGAAGAGGTCGTAGCAGTATTGGCGCACGAAATTGGCCATTACAAAAAGAAGCACACTTTACAGGTGATGGTTATCTCTTTAGTCCAAATGGGAGTATTGTTTTACCTGTTGTCATTATTCCTCGGGCAAGCGATGTTCTCCCAAGCATTAGGGGTAAATGAGGCGGTTTTCCACGTTGGTCTAGTCTCTTTTAGTTTGCTATATAGTCCTGTATCTCTTCTCACTGGCTTATTGATGAATGTATGGTCAAGAAAGAATGAATATCAAGCTGACAATTTTGCTGCTAGCAGTTTTAGTGGCGAAGCCTTAGGTAGTG
>JADGED010000045.1 GCA_016744555.1 Desulfuromonadaceae bacterium | reverse complement strand
CCTCCTGTCGGCAGTAAGACACGGTGATGTCGATATTGAATCGGTGGGCTCTGAACCAGATTCTCCACCTGGTACAGGAAGGGCGTCAGTAACTCCTGCCGCAGTGGAAAACTGCAACCTCTTCAGAGCCGATGGTGCCGAAGGTTGGAAACTTAAAAATTATGACCTTGTCCTAGATAGTTTTGGTCGAAACTATGCGCTCTCTTTATCTACCCGGTTTCAACGTTCTGCACGGGTAAGCCTTGAGGGGATGGAGTCGATGCCATTTAGCGGCTTGTTGCAGCGTTTATCAGGCCGTGGAGCAATCGGGGTTATGCAGGTAGAGCCACTCAGCGGAGGGGCTTTGTTGGTTTTTGATGAACAGCTATCGTTTGCTTTTGTTGAAATGGTTTTAGGTGGTTCATCGGAAGGGGAGACTAAAATCCCAGAGCGCAGCATGAGTGCGATTGAGTTAAATGTCATCCGTGATGTGATTGGTTCAGCTTGCCCAGAATTGAATAAAGGGTTTGCTCAGTTAGAAGAGATAGATTCTTCTTTGGTAGAAGTAGTTAGCAATTTAAGGTTACTAAATTTTGTAGCACCAGAAGTTGGCGTAGTGGCGGCAACATTTAAAGTATCAGTTGATAGCCTTGAAGGTGATATTTGTTTAGTAATTCCGCACACTGCATTAGAACCACTGCAGAAAAAACAACAAACAAAATCAATCCCTGATAGTGCGATAAAAAATAGTAAGTGGCAAAATCTAGTTATTGATGAACTTGAGCATATGGATGTTGAAATTGAAGCGGTGCTCGCTACTTTATCGTTACGGGTACGTGACATCCTCAATTTTAAGGTTGGTGATGTTATTGATCTTGGCTGTAAGCCAGAGGCACCATTAAAGGTTATGATAGAGCATCGTCCAAAGTTTTATGCTGTAGCTGGAGTTCAAGATGGAAAAAAAGCAATCCAGGTTATGGGGCGAATCCCCAGTGGAGGATAGATTATGAACGATATGAACCCTGATAATGGTCAAGGTTTAGATTCTGGCGCAAGTAATAGCCAATTCGATGAACGGGGAATAGATTTATTACTCGATATCCCATTGGAAGTCGCTGTAGAGGTTGGGAGGTCACGAATTTTGGTACGTGATTTGCTGCAATTACAAGAAGGTTCATTGGTTGAACTAGACAAGCTTGCTGGCGAGCCATTAGATCTTTATGTCAATTCACGTTTGATTGCAAGGGGAGAGGCCGTTGTTGTAAATGATAAATTTGGCATGCGGCTCACCGATGTTATCAGCCCCTCCGAGCGAATTGAGAATTTAGGTTAACTTATGGTTAGGTGGTTATTGATTCTGCTGCTTCTGTCCTCGCCAGTTTTTGCTGCTGATACGGCTGTTCCAACTGCGGTTGCCGTAGCTACTCCAATGACAGCTCCGAGCTTATTGACGTCATCATTAAAAATGGTAGCTGGTTTAGGCGTGGTTGCTGGAATTATGTTACTTATTTATGCTGCAAGCCGCAAAGGGTTTGGGGTTTTGCCGCAGAAAAAAAATGGTTTAATCAAGGTACTTGAGACCCGTCCACTCGGAGGACGTAAGTTCCTTTGTGTCGTTAAAGTGCGCGATGAAGAGATGTTGCTAGGGTTGAGCAATGATCGGATAGAGTATCTTGCTAAAGTTCCTAGTAATGATAAATTTGCCACGACTCTAGAACAGGCCGAAGTGGAGCAATCATGAAGTTGAAAACTATCCTGCTACTGTTGTTCCTCGGTTTGCCATTCGGTTCTGTTGCTGCTGGGTTGCCAACAATTACCATGGGTATTGGTGAAGCCACCGACCCCGGTGAAGTTTCTACTGCCTTACAAATTTTGGTAGTATTGACAATCTTGTCGGTTGCCCCAGCAATTTTATTGATGACTACCGGTTTTACTCGAATTGTCATTGTTTTGTCATTTATGCGCCAGGCAATGGGTACTCAGTCGGCACCATCGAATCAGATTGTTATTGGGCTTGCTATGTTTTTGACTTTTTTTGTTATGGCTCCAGTATTTGAACAAATAAATGACCAAGCATTGCAACCTTACTTGGATAAAGAGATTAGCCAAGAAAAAGCCTTAGATTTAGCGGTAGAGCCGATGCGCAACTTTATGTTTTCTCAAGTGGGGGAAAAAGATCTACAGTTGCTGGTCGATATTTCGAACTCGCCGCAGCCAGAAAATCAGGAAGATATTTCGTTGTTAACCCTTATCCCAGCGTTTATGCTTTCGGAGTTGAAGCGGGCATTTCAGATGGGTTTTTTGCTGTTTATACCCTTTTTGATGGTAGACATGATTGTTGCTTCAATTTTGATGGCAATGGGAATGATGATGTTGCCGCCAATAATTATTTCGCTGCCATTTAAAATTCTTTTATTTGTGTTGGTAGATGGTTGGTCGCTGGTAGTCGGCTCGCTAGTCCGAAGTTTTGGTTAAAGGTAGGGCTAGTAGCCTTTTTCCCTTTAACCCTGCAACTTGCACCTTAAAGCTGAAGGATTAAATATGACACCTGAATATGTGGTTACCATCGGTCGGCAAGCGATCGAAACTACCTTGATGTGTGCAGCTCCAATGCTGATCGCAGCATTAGGGATAGGTCTCATTATCAGTATTTTTCAAGCAGCAACGCAAATCAATGAGCAAACTATGACTTTTATCCCGAAAATTGTTGGGGTGTTTGTTACATTGTTGATTTTTGCGCCCTGGATACTCCAAAAAGCGACCGCTTTTCTGATTTCAATATTTAATCAGCTACCAACCATTACACCGTAATTAAGATGGAGTTACCCGATTTTTCATTAACGTTAATTCAGGGATTCTTGATTTGTCTTGCCCGAGTTGCGGCCATGTTTGCAGCTATTCCAGTCTTTAGTGGCGGGCAAATTCCGCCACAATTGAAGCTTGGGGTAGCGGTTATGTTTGCGATGATAACCTACCCCGTTGTAAAAGATTTTATCCCGGTCGGACAAATTACTCCACTTGAGTTAGGTTTGATAATTGTCTCAGAAGTTATTTTGGGCTTGCTTGTTGGTTTTTTAGCACAACTTGTATTTTTGGCGGCCGAGTTTGCTGGCGCCTTGATTGGCTATCAAATGGGCTTTGCTGCGGCTAATATCTTCGACCCTACTACTCAGGCGCAGGTTGCTTTGATCTCACAATTTCAGAGTGTCTTTGCTATTTTGTTATTTCTCTCTCTCAATGTACATCATCTGTTTCTTGAAGCTATTGTTGCATCTTTTGAAATGTTGCCACCTGCAAGTTTAAGTTTGTCTGGCGGGGCAATCCCCATGGTTGTTGAGGTGGCAAACCACTCTTTTGTGTTAAGTATACGGTTGGTTGCACCAATTTTGGCATTACTTCTCTTGTCGACCTTAACCTTGGGAATAATGTCCAGGGTTTTTCCGCAGCTAAATGTCTTTATGATCTCCTTCCCTCTTAATATTGGCGTATCTTTTATCGTGATGGGCTTAACCATCGGGATTGTTGCCAGTCTTCTCCAAAACGAATTTGCCTCACTTCCGGAACGATTCTTGCGTCTATTTAATTTGATGACGTAATTGTCGACTTTCTGACAGTTCAAAAACTAAAATTTGTAAGTTAATTACTTAGCGCTTAAGGGTGTATCTATGGCCGAAGAGTCTGGTCAAGAACGTACGGAAGAAGCTACCGCAAAACGGCGAAAAGATTTCCGTGAAAAAGGGCAAGTTTCCCAAAGCAAAGAGGTAGCAACTGCAGCGCTGCTAACTATGTCATTATTGTTATGGACCTTTTACGCCCCCAGTTTTTGGTACAGCATGGAAGATGTATTTGCCCGGCTGCTAAGGTTAATGGCAGAGTTTGAAGCTACTCCGCTCGCTGTTGTAAACCTCGCCTGGTCGTTGGGAGGGGTAGCGATAAAGCTTCTTTGGCCAGTGTTCTTGCTGACTCTGGTGGTTGGTTTTTTATCGTCCTTTTTACAAGTTGGTCCATTGTTTTCAACAAAAGTATTCATGCCAGAACTAAGCAAGTTTGACCCGATTAAAGGGATGGCCAAGTTCGTTTCCAAGCGCTCAGCTGTTGAGCTCGTAAAATCTACCGCTAAAATTGCCCTGATAGCCTTTGTTGCATATAAAACCGTAGCTAACGAATTTGAAGCAGCTCTTACTCTACCGCTGTTAGAACTAAGTCAAACACTGATTTTTCTGGGAAATACGGCGTATTTGGTTCTAGCTAAAACTTGCGGAATTATGATCGCTTTAGCGGCAATAGATTTTGCTTTTTCTCATTATGAGATGGAGCAGAAAATGAAGATGACGAAACAGGAGATTAAGGAAGAGTTTAAGGAGACCGAAGGCGACCCACAACTTAAAGCTCGGGTGCGATCTGTGCAGCAAGAGATGGCACGCAAGCGGATGATGTCTGAAGTGCCTAAGGCAGATGTGATTATAACCAACCCAACTCACCTTTCTATCGCTATTTCATACCAACGCGCCGAAATGGATGCACCCAAAATTGTGGCAAAAGGGGCAGACCATTTGGCGTTTAGAATCCGTGAAATTGCCAAAGAACACAAAATTCCCATCATGGAAAACAAGCCGGTGGCACGGGCCTTGTACAAGCAAGAGGTAGGGGATGAAATTCCCGAAGAGATGTTCACGGCTGTAGCTGAAATTCTGGCCTACGTATATGGCCTGAAAAAACGCTAAAGACCTATACTGTAAGGCTTTGTTGGTTTTCTTAAGCGCTGGTAGATAGCCAAGATTTTAAGCCAAAAGCTTGACATCGCACTGTCAGAATTTAGTCTTCATGGAGAAAGTATGTCCATACTTAAAGAAACATTAGGTGATAATTGGCGGGAAAGTTTATTTCGTAGCGATATTTTAGTTGCGTTCGGTTTAGTTCTGATTTTGATGTTGATGATCTTGCCGGTACCGCCAATGCTACTCGATATTTTTCTGTCACTGAACATTACTATCGGCCTGTTGATTCTGATTATTACCCTTTACACTTCCAGAGCCCTAGATTTTGCCATCTTCCCCAGTATTTTGTTGGTAACGACACTGTTTCGTTTGTCTCTCAACGTTGCGTCAACCCGTTTGATTCTGCTCCATGGTGATGAAGGCCCTGCTGCGGCCGGAAGTGTTATCCAATCTTTTGGCCAGTTTGTTGTCGGTGGTAACTATGTTGTTGGGGTGGTTATTTTCATTATTTTGGTATTGATCAACTTTATGGTTATTACCAAGGGTGCAGGTCGGGTAGCTGAAGTTGCCGCCCGTTTTACCCTTGATGCTATGCCAGGTAAGCAGATGGCAATAGATGCCGATTTGAACGCTGGTTTGATTAGTGATGAAGAGGCACGTACCCGGCGCAAAGAGATTGCCTCGGAATCAGATTTTTACGGGGCGATGGATGGTGCTAGTAAGTTTGTTAAAGGTGATGCAATTGCCGGTATTATTATCACCCTGATCAATATTGGTGCCGGGTTTATCATTGGTGTTATGCAAAAAGGGATGCCAATGGCGGATGCTGCTGCTAACTATACTATATTGACAGTTGGTGACGGTCTAGTCGGACAAATTCCTGCCCTTATCATCTCCACTGGTGCCGGTATTATGGTTACTAGAACAACTGGCGATGGTGATTTTGGTAGCGAAATGAAGCGTCAATTTACTATTCATCCACGGGCGCTGTGGGTTGTTGCCGTTATTTTGTTCGGCTTTGCCCTCATTCCAGGCTTACCTAAACTACCTTTCTTTATCCTATCCATTATTATTGGTGCCATCGCTTGGCAGGTACAGAAAGATGTAAAGCCGGAAAACGCTTTAGAAGAACTAGCAAATGCGGAAGAGCCTAAATTGCTTGAAGAAGACAATTACGAACAGATGCTTAGTGTTGATCTGTTGGAGATGGAAGTTGGTTACGGTCTAATTCCATTGGTTGATACCGCTCAAAATGGTGAGCTGCTGCCACGAATAAAGTCAATACGCAGGCAGTTCACCCTTGATATGGGTTTCATTGTCCCGCCTGTACATATTAAAGACAATTTGCAACTTAAACCAAATGAGTACGCCATCATTCTTAAAGGGGTTAAAATCGGCGGCGGAGAGCTTCTGCCCGGCCATTTCCTAGCCATGAACCCCGGTACTGCAACTGAGGTGATTAAAGGGGTGGAAACAATAGAACCTGCCTTTAAACTCCCTGCTGTATGGATATCAGAGGACAAAAAGGAGCGAGCGCAGATTTCTGGTTATACGGTAGTCGATAATACGACCGTGGTCGCCACCCATCTAAGTGAATTGATTAAAACCCATGGCCATGAATTGCTTGGTCGCCAAGAATCACAAAATTTATTAGATAATCTTGCGAACGAATATCCGAAGCTAGTAGAAGAGCTTGTTCCTGCGTTGCTCAGCCTTGGCGTGATTATGCGGGTACTGCAAAACCTCCTGCGCGAAGGGGTCTCAATTAGAGATCTTAGAACTATTTTAGAAACTTTGGCAGATTGGGCACCAGTTGTGCAAGACCCAGATCAACTGACCGAACATGTAAGAGCCGTTTTGGCACGGTCAATAAGTAATAGCTATAGTGAGGATGGCCAGGTGCTAGAAGTTATGACCTTTGATAGAGACGTTGAAACGCAGATTCAAGATGCGCTGCATGCCACTGAACAAGGGGCTTACCTAGCTTTGGAGCCCGGCTTTGCGCAAGCGTTAATCAACAGTCTGACCGCTGCAATACAAAATATTGCGGGGGGGACACCGGTGTTGTTGTGTACGCCAACAATCCGACTCCATGTCAAAAGGTTGACCGAGCGCTACCTGCCCAATTTGGCAATTATTTCACACAATGAGATCGCACCTAATCTTAAGGTTAGGTCGGTAGGAACGGTGACTGTCGATGCTAGTTAAAAAATTTGAAGCAGAAAATATGGCCGCAGCTCTCAAACAAGTAAAAGCTACACTTGGCTCTGAGGCATTGATTCTTTCGACCCGAACAGTCGGTAAAAAAGGGTTGGGTGTCCTTGGTAAGCAGAGGATTGAGGTGACGGCCGCAATCGAGTCACCATCGATGAAAACCGGTTTTCAGAAGACTGAGGCAGCCCGGCAACCAGAACCTGCCATCGGTAGAAATGTGGCAACACCATATGGTCGTCGGGTGGAAACTTTGGAAGACGAGCAAGTTTCACTATCGTGGGCTGGCAAGGCACAGAAACCACAAGTGCAACAAGTACCTCAGCAAAATCCGCTGGAAGAAGAAGTTAAGCAACTTCGTTCGCAGTTAGAGGCGCAAAATGTAAATCAGCTGCAAACTGAAATAAATCAGTTAAAAGAGTTGATGGAGCAAATGACTCGCACTCAGGTTGAAGGTCAAGTTGGCTTCACTGCCACACCGATGGTAGCCGAAATTCAAACGCCTCAGGTTCCAGTGCAACCAGTACAGCCAACCACACCGATTGCGCAATTGAAAACGGCAGCCGAACAATCACTTGAAGATTTGTTAGAGTTGTTGGTCGAGCGCGGGATTGATCGCGAAGCGGCAGCTACCATCGCCCGTTTTGCCGCCCCACAAATGAGCGAGCGGCAACGTCAGGAACCGGAGCAATGTCGTAACTTTTTAACCAATACAGTTGCTGGCTTGGTGCAAACCACCGGTCCTCTCTGGTCACCGGGTGAACCGCAAAAACGGGTTTCACTAGTTGGTGCTACTGGCGTTGGTAAAACCACTACAATTGCAAAGTTAGCAGCTGAAGCAATTACTAAAAGTGGTGCCCGAGTAGCGTTGGTAACAATTGATACTTATCGTATTGCCGCTGTTGAGCAGCTAAAAGTTTACGGTGAAATTATGGGGGTGCCAGTTGATGTTGTCCTTTCGCCTGAGCAACTGCAAGAGGCTCTGCGGCGCCATCAGGATAAAGATTTAATTTTGATCGATACTGCTGGACGCAGCCCTCGTGACCAGCAGCGGATCGAAGAATTAAATCAATTTTTAGGTACAGGTTCAGGCATTGAAAATTGCTTGGTGCTGGCGGCACCAACAGAAGAACGCCTCCAACAAAAAACCTTAGAATGTTTTGGTACTTTGCCACTTTCTCGGCTGATCTTTACTAAACTTGATGAAACTGATCGTTGTGGCAGCTTGATTAACGTGCCGTTACGCAGCAATCTACCATTGGCATACTTGACCAATGGGCAGCAGGTTCCTGAAGATTTGTTGCGAGCCGAACCAAAAATTGTAGCTGAATTAGTGATGGGTAAAATTGAAGAACAACGGAGGATGGCAGTATGATTAGTGGCCCAACCGATCAAGCCGGCACCTTGCGCAATATGCGGGAGCAATTAGACCAAACTACGAGCGAACTGCAAATGCCAAGAACACGGGTATTGTCGATTACCAGTGGTAAGGGCGGGGTAGGTAAAACGGCTGTTGTTTCTAATATTGCTGTCTCTTTAGCGAAACAAGGGAAGAAAGTTTTGATCATCGATGCCGACTTGGGATTAGCAAACGTCGATGTCGTTCTCGGCCTCTCACCACCATACAATCTTAACCATTTTTTCAGTGGTGAAAGAACTTTGGAAGAGGTGTTGGTAGAAGGTCCATTTGGCCTTAAAATCCTACCAGCCGGGTCTGGAGTCCAGCAGTATACTAGGCTTGATGGTCAATTAAAGATGCGTTTGATCGATGCCCTTGATTCCCTTGATGAACACTTTGATGTGGTTTTGATCGATACTGAAGCTGGTATCTCAGATAACGTCACCTATTTCAACGTAGCAGCTCAGGATATTCTTGTTGTTACTACGCCAGAACCAACGGCAATTACTGATGCTTACGCATTGATGAAATTGCTATCGACGCAATACCATCAAAAAAAGTTTTTGTTAGCGGTCAATTCAGTCCGTGGAGCCGATGAAGGCCTTGATGTGTTTGAAAAGTTGACCATGGTTTCTGGACGTTATCTCGATATCTTTCTCGATTACCTTGGCTGCATTCCGTTTGATCGAAAAATGCATGAATCGGTACGGCAGCAACGAGTTATGGTCGATCTATATCCAGATCATAAGGTTGCTAAGGCATTTCAATCGTTGGCCGATAATTTAATCCATGCTCCAGCTGATACCCAGGCGCAGGGAACGTTACAGTTTTTCTGGAAGCAGTTTCTCGGAGTTGATACGGAGGCGAGCTGATGACATTCAGTAATGGTTACGGTCCGCCAGGAGCAGCGGAGCGAGAGAAAATGGTTGAGTCACATTTGTCGCTGGTCGATTTCCTTGTCGATCGGATGATGACTCAAGTACCGCAATTTGTAAATCGTGATGATATTCGTAGTGCTGCTTTGATGGGGCTTATGGATGCCTCCAACCGTTTTGATCCTCGTCGAGGAGTTTTGTTCAAGACTTTTGCCGAGCGCAGAATTCGTGGCGCAGTCTTTGATGAAGTTCGGCGGATGGATTGGTTCTCGCGAACATTACGGGAAAAACAGTCCCGTCTTGCTAAGGCCACCGATAATTTGAGTAAGCGTTTGGGGCGCATACCTGAGGATCCAGAATTAGCTGAAGCTTTGGAAATGAGTTTAGATGATTTTCGTGAGCTACAGCTACAAGTTAGTCAACTTGGTTACGTCAGCTTAGATGAAAGTATGGACGGAGATACGTCTGGTAAAACCTTTATTGACAATCTTGAAGATAGCAAGCAAGTCAGTGTACAGGAGCGGATGGAAGCTAATGAATTAACTGGTGAGTTAGCTGGCTACTTGGAGCAGTTGTCAGAAAAAGAGCGTCTGGTGGTTGCTTTGATCTACTACGAAGAGCTATCGCAAAAAGAGATCTCTGAGGTGCTGGAACTGTCAGAAGGGCGAATTTCGCAACTTCACAGCCAGGCTTTGGGAAAATTGAAAACTAAAATGCGGCATAGTCTAAATGCTTTGCACCCCGCGAGCTAGTTGATGTTTGCTTTAGATTTGCCTTTATTGGTAGTCGCTGTTATTGCTTTTCTTGCCCTGCTGTTAAGTTTGTGGCAACTACGTCTAAATAAAAAAATGGGTGCGGAGATCGCTAAGTTACAGCAGCTCTTAGCACAAAAAGTTGTAACCCCGAAACTAGCACGCCAGCCAGAAGTTGAAGCGCAACCAAAACCAAGCTTTTCGGCAAGTCTTAATCAGGTTGAGCAAGGCCAGAATCCCGTAACTCCCCCCAGTAATAGCGCAGAAAAATACCGTTATGTCGCATCCCTTGCTAATCAAGGTGTTGATGCTCAAGGAATCGCAGCTGCATTGCAAATGGCTCCGGCCGAGGTAGAACAATTGCTGCAGTTGGCACGATTAAAGCAATAATAAAATAATAAGAGAAATTACTGGCGGTTTGTCAATCTCTTGACACAGTTAAAGATTTAACTGCATTAAGTCGAGAAGAGGGCATCGGATTAGTATTGGAGAATCGATATGGGCAGCGGAAAATACGGCGCAATCTCAGGAGCGACAGCAAGGATGCAGATGTTGGAAAACATCGCCGAGCATCTTGCCGCAGCTAAAACTCCTGGTTATAAAAAAGAGATGATGTCGTTTGAGGCGGTTTTGGGCGAAGCTAAGTCAGGTATGGCGACTAAGGGAACCAATTTTACCCGCTTAAGCCAACCAAAAACCGATTTTAGCACTGGCCATTTAGAGCACAGTGGCGACCCGCTTGATCTTGCTATTAATGGTAAGGGTTTTTTTCAAATTCAAAAACCTGATGGAACTTTTGGTTATTCACGTAAAGGCAATTTTGAGCTTGATGGTGAAGGTCGGTTAATTGACACCAACGGTTTTCCAGTAATGTCGGCAGAAAGTGGTGAGATTACCTTACCTCATTCAGATGTCACCATCTCTCTAGATGGATCTATTTGGGATGGCTATAAAAAAATTGCTCAAGTAGGAGTTTATCAATTTGAAGATACTTCGGTACTAGAGCGGAGCAGGGGGGAGATGTTTATTCCTAACGATGGCATCGAACCTGAATTGCACCCTAGCCCATCTATAGCACAGAAAAACTTGGAACTTGCAAATATCGACATGATGAAAAGTATGACTAGGATGACTGTAAACCTACGGGCATTTGAAGCAACTCAAAAGGCATTAAAAATTTATAGTTCTATGGATGAAAAAGGTGCGCAATTGGGATTGATTCAATAATTAGGTTTAAGCTCAATAAATTAGGAATAGAAGGAGTTAAATATGATCAGAGCACTATGGACCGCAGCAAGTGGCATGCAGTCACAACAGGTCAATATGGACGTAATTGCCAATAACTTGGCTAACGTTAATAGTACTGGCTTTAAGCGCAGTCGTGCAGATTTTCAAGATATTCTTTATCAAACGGCTAGAGCTGCAGGAACTGGTGGAGATGGGGCTGAAGTGCCCACTGGAGTTCAGGTTGGTCTTGGTTCTAGGGTTGCAGCAGTGCAAAAGGTTTTTACTACTGGCGATTTTCAGGCTACCGAAAATGAATTGGATGTGGCTATCGAAGGGCCAGGCTTTTTTCAAGTAACTTTGCCAGATGGAAGTGAAGCTTACACTCGGGCTGGAGCATTGAAAAAAGATAGTGATGGCCGTTTAGTTACATCAGATGGTTACCCTATCGTTCCAGAGGTTGTTATCCCTGAGGGGGCAACATCGGTCGCCATAGGTAGTTCTGGTACTGTTGATGTTTTGTTGGATGGTGCAAGTACTTCATCTTTAATCGGTACTCTAGAATTGGTACGCTTTGGTAACCCCGCAGGATTAAGTAGTTTAGGGCGTAACCTTTATGCCGAAACTCCTACCACTGGATCACCTATCGCTGGGACAGCTGGGGAAGATGGTTTTGGTAGCTTATCGCAAGGTTTTCTGGAAGGTTCCAACGTTAATATAATGGAAGAAATGGTCAATATGATCGCCGGGCAACGTGCCTATGAGGTTAATTCTAAGACGATAACAACGGCAGATGAAATGCTACAAATGACCAGTGGCCTAGTTCGTTAGACTATAAAGGGATCTCGATGAAATATCTGTTTTATTTACTGCTGGTTTTATTAACGCCATTTTTTGCTTACGGGGCAACTCCGCCTGCAGGTGCAAAAACTAAGTTGATTGATCAAGCGGAAATGCGACAGATCTTGGATAAATATTTGGTAAGTGAGTCGTTCCAGTTGCCACATATTGAATTACGGTTCAAATCCATCAAATTACCTAAAGCTTATCGTATTCCTGCGGGCAAGGTTCACCATCAAGTAGTTCCGGCTAAGCCAGGAATACTTGGAAGTCGGCGCATGACATTAATGACGAGAGTTGATGGCCAAATAAAAAGTAATAAATCTATTCGAGTAGAATTAGAGGCGTTGGCAGAAATAGTTATAGCCGCGGATGATTTACGCCGTGGAACTATTATCAGTGATAAAGATGTAGAATTGCGATATCAGGATGTTAGCCGCTTTGATTCGCCAATTTTTTCTATAGATGAAGTTATTGGTCGACGGGTTAAGCGTTCGGTACGTTTAGGGCAACCATTACAGCATAAGCAGATTGAGTTTCCGCCAGTAATAAAGCGGGGAGAACGGGTAGTCATTAATATCCGTAGCAGCGGATTAGCGTTAACTGCAGCAGGAGAAGCAAAAGAAGATGGTCGTATCGGTGAGACTATTAGAATTATAAATAGCAGCTCCGGCAAAGAAGTTCTTTGTCGAGTTGTTGCTCCCGGACAGGTAGAAGTGGAGTTTTAAAATGACAAAATTATTGATGACAACGATTGTTTTAGTTGTGCTTTTAAGCGGTTGCGCAGGGCCAAGGTCACGGGTTGATATCGAAAAAGTTGAACCTATTGTCCCAATTGTCCATGAGCCTGCTCCACCACAAACGGCTGGATCTTTGTGGACAGAAGGGCGTAGCGGAATGTTTTCAGATATGAAAGGTCGAACCGTTGGCGATATCATAACCGTATTAATCGTTGAGAAAGCAAGTGCCAGTAAAAAGGCGTCCACAGCTACAGATCGTACCAGTAGTATGAATGCCGGAATCAATAATCTGTTTGGTTTAGAAAAATATATTGGTTCAATTGGAAATAGTGCGATTAACAACGCCGCTATGGTTAATGCTTCAACTACAAATGAATTTACTGGAACTGGATCAACTGCACGCAGTGAAGACCTGACCGCAACGTTAACCACGCAAATTATTGAAGTTTTACCCAATGGTAATTTCCGGATAGAAGGGGCAAAGACGGTTACCGTAAATGATGAAATGCAAATTGTTAAATTAAGTGGAATTATCCGTCAGGCAGACGTCTCTCCCGGTAATATTGTTGATTCACAAAATATATTAAATGCTAGAATTGCCTATGTTGGTGAAGGGGTAATTAGTGATAAACAGCAGCAAGGTTGGCTGGTACGTGGACTAGATTCAGTGTGGCCATTTTAAGATGTCTGCGACCCATGAAGATGGAGTGACGGAATGAAAAATTCTTCTCCCAAAATAATTATTTTAATATTGCTGTGCTGTACTCTACTTATTGCCACTGCAGAAGCTTCTAGAATTAAGGAGTTGGCAAAATTAGAGGGTGTACGTTCTAACCAATTAATTGGCTATGGCTTGGTCGTCGGACTTAATGGTACTGGCGATAGTTCAGGTACGCAGTTTACAATTCAATCGTTAGTAAACATGATGGAGCGCCTCGGTGTCACCGTAGATCCAGAAGAAGTAAAAGTTGATAATGTGGCTGCTGTTGTTGCTACTGCAGTTTTGCCACCTTTTGCTCGTGCTGGAAATACTATTGATGTCGATATCTCTTCTATTGGCGACGCTGCAAATTTAGCTGGTGGTACCTTACTTATGACTCCACTAAAAGCCGCAGATGGCAAGAATTATGCTGTAGCACAAGGGTCATTAATTGTTGGTTCCTTAGCTTTTGGTGGTAAGTCAGCAAAAGTGCAAAAAAACCATCCCACCGCAGGCAGAATTCCTGGTGGTGCACTGATTGAGCGCGAGGTGCCGTTTGCATTTGGTACTCAGGGAGAATTAAAGTATCGATTACATGATTCTGATTTTACAACCATTACCAGAATGAGTAAGGCTGTGAATAAACATTTTGGTAGTCATATCGCTCGGTCATTAGATGCAGGGCAAATGGAAGTAGTGGTACCTGATTCTTATAAAGAGAAAGTTGTAGAATTTGTCTCTGAACTTGAACATTTAACGGTTGTGCCCGATACGCTCGCTCGAATTGTGGTGAATGAAAAAACCGGAACTATTGTCATGGGAGAAGGGGTAAGAATTTCTACTGTAGCTGTTTCGCACGGTAATCTAAGTTTGGTTATTAATGAAACGACAAACGTTTCTCAACCAGGCGCCTTTTCGCGACAAGGGGAAACCGTTGAAACTGCCGAGACTGATGTTGGTGTGGTTGAGGAAGATGG
>JADGED010000044.1:11120-14475 GCA_016744555.1 Desulfuromonadaceae bacterium | reverse complement strand
AATAGCTTTAATTTTATTGCGTCAGAGGCGGAGCTTTCCCAAGGACTAATGGCAATGTTAGCGTTAGGTAGCATGAGGGCGAGATTCTCCCTGATGGTAAAAATCATGTTGTCTTGTAGTGGTTCTGCCCAACGATTGGTTTTGCTGAAGGAGATGTTGTTTTTTCGGTCATTTGTGGCGATTTGATATTTATCAAGATAATCGGGAAATTTAGTAATCTCAATATCAATGTTTATAGTTTTCTCTGATTGAGCACTAGTTGTACTGGGCATGCTGTCGAGCAGGTAATAGCTCATCGGCTGCGGATCGCTACCGATTTGGATGCAAGCAGTACAAAGAATTAACAGAATAAACGCCAGATAACGGATCATTTTGTTTCTCCATCCCCTCTGCCACGTAGTAACATTTGTGGATCACGATCTAGTTCATTGATTAAGTTTCGTGCTGTACGCACCGTACGGTTAAATTCATTCAGAGTCACACCAAGTTGTTCCATCAATTGCGAATCGCTTGCTGCTAATCCTTCAACCTTTTGCATTGCTGCAGAAGTTTTCTCGGCAGCAGTACTTACTGCCATAGCAGCACGACTGAATTTGTCTGCCAAAGGATCAATCTTTTTGTCGAGGTGAACAAGGGTAGTTTCAGCGGTAGTAACGGTTGCCTGACTTTGCTTCAACGTCTCTTGCATCATTTTGGTCAGGGGCAGTAACTCATTATTCAGGTTGTTTACAAATACCGTTAATTGGTCGGTAATGTGGTCAAGTTTTGACAGAGCATTATGTAGGCTTTCTGAATTTGTGAGTTTTTCAATCCCCTCTGCAGAATGGGTTAGTTTATTGACCAATTCCTTAATCGAGATATTTTCAATTGTCTTGGTCAATTCATCCAAGCTTGATCTTATCGCTGGCAGTTCAGGGTAAGCATGCTCGTAACCAGTTAGTAGTAGTGGAGCTTCTGGCATCATGTCTAGGTTTACATATAGTTGTCCGGTGACCAGACTATCAAGCTGCATTCTGGCACGTAGCCCTTTTGGTACTAATGGTAACATCAGATCGTCACCCTGAATGGTGGTTTTAATTGTATCAAGGAGGCTTTTTTGGGAGTTTGCTGCAGTTATTCGTGATGGTTCAATCTCAATTACAACGGGGATGTAAAATTTAAAATCTCGGGGTCTAACATGGACATTAATTTCTTTTACTTGCCCTATTTTTACTCCTCGAAAACGTACAGGAGATCCGATGTTTAGGCCTTTTACTGAGCCATCAAAAAAAATGACATAGCTTCTGGTTTCGGTAAGAAGACCGCCAGGGCCAAAAAATAATAATCCGGCAACGCTTAGCATTACTGCCCCGACTACGAAGCTACCTATAACTCTGGGATCAACTCTTTTACGTCTGTGCATAGGACCTCTTGCCCTTATCCAGGAGTGGTTCTGGTTAAAAATTGTTGTACACGGATATCGCTGGAGTTTTCCAGTAAATATTTAGGTGGTCCTGAAGCAATTATTGTTTGTTCATCAGGGTCAAGAAATATTGAATTGTCACCAACTGCAAATATACTTGCTAGTTCATGGCTTACAATAACTACCGTTGCACCAAGACTATCACGTAATTCTAAAATTAAATCATCAAGTAGTCTGGAACTAACAGGGTCTAGACCAGCTGATGGTTCATCAAAGAATAATATTTCTGGGTCTAAAGCCATTGCTCGGGCTAAACCGGCACGTTTTCTCATACCACCACTGATTTCAGAGGGGTAGTAATCTTCAAATCCAGCTAACCCAACTAGTGATAACTTGTAAGAAATAACTTCTTCAATTTGCTTTGGATTTAAATCTGAATATTCAGTTAAGGGCAGGGCAATATTTTCCCCCAATGTCATAGAGCTCCAAAGGGCTCCCCCTTGATAAAGTACACCGTTACGGCTAACTATTTTGTTACGTTCAGTTTGCGACGCTTGCCACAGATCTGTACCATTAATTAGAATATTACCTCGAGCCGGTTCCATAAGACCGACTAGGTGGCGCAGTAAAGTGCTTTTGCCACAGCCACTCCCCCCCATAATTACAAAAACTTCACCACGTTTAACGCTGAAATTGAGATTTTTTTGGATGATTACCTCACCATAAGCCATGGTTAAATCATTAATTTCTAGATGATGATTATTGACCATGTTAAATCCCAATCAGTTGGCAGAGTACCGTAATGATAGCATCAGCAACAATTATAAGGACAATCGAGGTAACTACAGCACTTGTTGCAGCAAAACCAACTGCGGAAGCACTACGACCACATTGTAAACCACGGAAACAGCCAGCAGTTGCGACCAGAACTCCAAAAACGCCAGCTTTAAACATACCAATGGCAAAATGTTTTAACGGTACAAATCCCTGTATTTGCTGAAAGTATTGAAAAAATGAAATGTCGAGCATGGATGCACAAACTACTGCACCACCAATGATGCCCATAAAGTCAGAGTAAATACATAGTAGTGGCATGGTAAAGCAAAGGGCTAACAAACGAGGAAAAACGAGAAACTCTATAGGGGATATGCCCATAGTTTTCATCGCATCAATCTCTTCATTTACCTGCATTGTCCCAAGTTGAGCAGCGTAGGCGGCACCGGTACGACCTGCCATAATTATGGCAGTCATCATTGCTCCCATCTCACGAGCCATACCAAGGCCAACAAGGTTAGCAATAAATATTTCTGCACCAAATAGGCGTAATTGAACCGCACCAACAAAAGCGAGGATCATTCCAACTAAAATACTTATAAGGGTAACAATAAGGAGTGCTGACGGGCCTGCGGCCTCTGTTTGGAATAATAAGTCTGAATATCGAAACCTTGCTTTGCCACGAAGGAAATTTAAAAGTCCAAAGCATATTTCTCCGACGAACCCAAGCAGGTCAGTCCAGTTGCGGTGCATTTCAATTGTGACATTACCAATTCTTGCTAAAACTGGTTGCCCTAAAACTGTACGATGAGCACTTTTACGTTCTGGGACTGCAAATGCAAGTTGTAGTAGTTTTTGGATTCCGTCGGGTAATGTATCAAGCTGAACTTGAATATTGTTTTGGTTGCAATTATTGATCAATGCAACCAGAAAAGTCATAAGACCACTATCCCAGTTGCCTAATTGCGTGCAATCAAAAGATACTTTATTTATCTGCTTAGGTAGGATTTGTTCTAGCAATATATGTAGTTCAGGTATGCCATCACAAAATCGCCAATCACCGAAAAAGTGACAGCGAATACCTTCAGTATCTTTGTGTAGCTGATATTTGTTGCTGAAGTTTGTCGGCATGGGTACCGCGATTGCTTTCAAAAGTATGTTGTTAACATGTGTACTTAT
>JADGED010000044.1:0-11020 GCA_016744555.1 Desulfuromonadaceae bacterium | reverse complement strand
ATAGTAATTTGATTACGCCCATTTTGTTTAGATTGATAAAGTGCGCGATCAGCGGTATCTATCATAATACTTTTCGTGATGCCTACGCTATATTTACTGAATGTTGTTGCTCCAGCACTAACTGTCACATAGATAATTTGCCCATTTACCAGTGTCGCAATGCCTTCAATGCAGCGGCGTAAACGTGACGCAAAAACTTTTACTCCTGCCGCACTAGTTTCGGGTAGAATAACGCCAAATTCTTCTCCTCCATAGCGTGATACAATATCGCATGGTCGTACAGCATTGTTCACTGCTTTGGCAATGTTCATTAATACCAGATCGCCAGCAGGATGTCCGTGAATATCGTTAACTTTTTTGAAATAGTCGATATCAAACAATATTAATGAAACTGAAGATTGGTAGCGTGATGCTCTGATGATTTCGTTGTTAAGAGCTTCATGGAAATAGCGATGATTGTATAAACCAGTAAGCCCATCACGGTAAACTAGTTCTTTGAGTCGACTGTTGGTATCCTGCAACTCATGTGCATAGTCATCAGCTTGTTTCTTTGCTTCTTGCAATTCAAGGACGATTTGTTCAGTGCTCAAGTTTAATTTGGCCAGTTCATTATTAGCCTCTTGGAGTATCAGGGAGTAAGGTTTTATCTCTTCTGCCTCAATTTCAAATGTTTCAAGGATTTCATTTGTTTGAGCGGCAATAGTATCAAATAGGTCATTTACTTGGGTTTTGTTGGTATCGAATTCATCGATTAATGATTGTTGGAGTATGCGCGTTTTTTCTGCACTTCCACTATCGTGGTAAATATTAGCAAGTTGATTTGCATAATAACTGATTTTAGCAGATTGGCGGCAGTTTTCTGGAGCTTGTTCGGGATGATGATGGTAAAGAACAGGTGTTGCTATTGTATTTGGTATATTCCAACTAGTTAGTAAGGCATAGCCAACTTGTTGATGATTATAACCAAATTTTTCTGTTTCAAGATCCTGCAGACTAGTGAAGTAAAAGTTGGATTCTGAAAATAACTTTGAATAATCGTTACCTTTAGTCATTGCAATTACTAGCATGCCAATATCTTGCAGCATAGCTGCTACAAAAATATCATCACTTTTATGATTTATAAACTTGGAAAAAAGTTCTGCAGCCACAGCTGTCGTTATGGAATAACGCCAGAATTTATCAAAGTTAAACCCCGTAGCACCAGTATCTCTAAACTCTGCTGAAATAACAAAAGAGAGGGCGATATTTTTAATGATATTGGTACCAAGTACGGAAAGTGCACGGTTGATGCTAGAAATTTCACCACTACAGGCAAAGAAGCTTGAATTGGCGACTTTAAGCATTTTTGCTGTTAAAGCTGGATCAGAAGATATTATTTTTACCAAGTCTTCTAAGGCAGCATCATCTTTTTGAACGGTGTTTAGTATTTGTACTGCTATTGACGGAGGTGATGGGAAAAGAAGGTCTTTTTTTATCAGCTGTATGATGTCATTGTAATTATCATTAATTTGCATTTTATGGCTCCATTTTTACATTTCGAGAGCAAAATGCCCCCCCCCTCGTACTAAGCCGTCTTAATTATGATTGAGTGATTTTTTGTGATATTACTTTAATAAGTTAACATGCAGAGATTTGTATGTAAAGTCGACATGTAGAAAAATTTAATAAAAGGTTTAGAATCTTTTTGGTGCAAATTGGGCAATTAAGTTTAATAGTAATAGAAATTAGATATTTTGGTTCTAACAAGTATTTGCAAAAACTAAAAAAATACTGCATCTTTGTATAATAGATTATAAAAAGTTTTAAACACGTTAAATTTTGATAGTTTCAGCTAATTTATGGGATATAACCTAATGACTTTTTCTGAAGAACCACTACTTATTTTTGATGGCGCTTGCGGGACAAGCTTGCAATTGATGGATATCACCGAAACCGACTGGTCTGGCTGTGAAGGGTGTAATGAAATTCTTAATTTGTCAGCTCCGCGACATATTTTGCAGTTTCATGCCGATATGCTTGATGCTGGGGCAATGGTGGTTGAAACTGATACTTTTGGTGCTTCCAGTGTCGTTTTGGCTGAGTATGGCTTGCAAGGTAAGGTAAAAGAAATTAATACCCGTGCCGTAGAGAATGCGCGTCTGGCAATTGGGGATAAAAAAAATAAATATGTCGCAGGTTCGGTAGGACCGGGGACAAAGCTACCATCACTTGGTCATATCAGTGTTAGCGAATTGGCAAAAGCAACCAGCGAACAGGTTGAGGCTTTGTTGGAAGCAGGGGTTGATTGTCTGATTATTGAAACCTGTCAAGATTTGTTGCAAACCAAAACGGCATTAGTAGCCGCATTTGAGGTGATTGAATCCAGTGGAATTGATGTCCCAGTTATGGCATCGGTAACCATTGAAGCTCAAGGCTCTATGCTGGTTGGTTCCGATATTGCCACCGTCGCAGCAACTTTGGAGCCATATCCTTTGTTTTCTTTGGGCCTTAATTGTGCAACTGGCCCGCTCGACATGATGTCGCATGTGAAATATTTGAGTCAGCACTGGCCCGCCAGAATATCGGTTATCCCCAATCAAGGTCTACCAGAAGTTGTTGATGGTGCAACCCACTACCCTTTGAGCCCAGCAGATTATGCCGAGCAGATGTACGGATTTATCGTCAACCAAGGGGTTAGCATTGTTGGAGGTTGCTGTGGTACCAGCCCGGCGCATATTGCTGCGCTAGCTAAACGGGTTACTGGTGTAACGCCGGGGAAGCGGGAGGTGTCGGCATGAAAGCATCGGTAGCAAGTCTGTATCAATCGGTTGAACTGCAGCAGGAAATTCCACCCCTATTGATCGGTGAACGTTGTAATCCTAACGGTTCTAAGTTGTTTCGTGAATCGTTGTTGGCCGAAGATTGGGATGCTTGCCTGAAGGTTGCTCTAGATCAAGAAGGGCGTGGGGCGCAAGTAATTGATCTGTGTGTTGCCTATGCCGGACGTGATGAAGTTAGTGACATGGAAACGCTGACCAAGTTGCTTGCTGGTTCATGCAAAGCGCCGCTGATGTTTGATTCAACCAGTCCGGCAACATTGGAGCAAGTATTACCACTTTATCCCGGTCGATCGATCATCAATTCGATCAACCTTGAAGACGGTGGCGACAATCTAGAGCGTGTTTGCCTCCTTGCTAAGAAATATGGTGCCGCCGTAGTTGCTCTCACGATTGATCAAGAGGGGATGGCTCTTACCTGTGAGCGGAAGGTTGCAGTCGCAAAAGAAATTTATAACTTGGTGGTGGAGAAATACGGTTTACGTCCACAGGATATTTTGTTTGATTTGCTCACCTTTACCGTCGGTTCTGGCGATGAAACCATGCGTGATGCTGCAATCGAAACATTGGAGGCGATCAAACAAGTTAAAGCTGAGTTGCCCGGGGTTGGTTTTACTTTGGGAGTCAGCAATATCAGCTTTGGTTTACGCCCTGCAGCCCGTAAGGTTCTTAATTCGGTGTTCTTACACCTTGCTGTTGAAGCTGGGCTCAATACAGCCATTGTCGATGCCGCTAAGGTTCTCCCTTATGCTGCTATTAGCGACGATGACCGGGCTATCTGTCTCGATCTGTTGTTGAATCGACAGCCAGAAGCGTTAATGGCATTTATCGACCATTTTGAACAAGTAGTCGAAGCCGATGATGATGAATCTGACGATTCTGCCCCAGTTGAAGAGTTGTTGCGGCAAAAGGTACTCAGTGGAGATAAAGATGGTCTAGAGGACTTGTTGACGACATTACGTGGACGTTGGAATCCACTTGATATTATCAACGATCTGCTCGTGCCAGCAATGCGCGAAGTTGGTGAGCTGTTTGGCCGGGGAGAATTGCTGCTACCATTTGTATTGCAGTCGGCCGAGGTAATGAAACGCAGTGTTACAATCCTTGAACCACATATGGATAAACTTGATGATGACGGTAAAACTTCAGTATTATTAGCCACTGTCGCTGGTGATGTACACGATATAGGTAAGAATCTAGTAGATATTATCCTGACTAATAATGGTTATAAAGTCCACAATATAGGGATCAAGGTTGCAGCCGAAGAGATTATTTCTAAAGCCAAGGACGTTGGCGCCGATGTGATTGCCCTGTCTGGACTGCTAGTTAAGTCAGCGCTGTTGATGAAAGACAATTTAAGCCAGTTTCAGACAGCTGGGTTGTCGCAACCTGTGCTGTTGGGTGGCGCTGCATTGACCACTAAATTTGTTGCGGTGGATTGTGCCCCTAACTATCACCAGCCGGTAGTTTATTGTGCCGATGCTTTTGATGGCTTAAAAGCTATCCGTGATTTTGAAGCAGGTACGCTTGCAACTACTAGTTGGACAGAAAAAACAGTTGCTAACAATTCGACCAGTCAGAAGCGTGAAGTATCAATAGCACTTGTAGATCCACCAACAGTTCCGTTTGTGGGGCAAAAAAAAGTTACCGATATCGCTGGCGATAAGTTGTTTAATTATCTAAATGAAGCAGCGTTGTTCCGTGGGCGTTGGGGCTATCGTCGCGGCAAAATGGCGCCAGAAGAATATACAAAATTGCAGGAAGAAACGGTATTACCATTATTTCAGCGGTTAAAAGAACAGGTACTAAGTGAAGGTTGGCTGCAGCCTAAGGTAAGTTACGGTTACTTTGATTGTTGTAGTGATGGTGACAAACTAATAATATCTAGCGATGCTGGAAAAAAAGAATTTAGTTTCCCTCGGCAGACAAAAGCTCCCGGTCTTTGTATCGCTGATTATTTCCGTAATGCTGCCGATGGCGGTGATAAAGTCGGTTTTTTTGTCGTAACAATTGGTAGTGAGTTGGCGTTAAGAACTAAAAAATTATACGAAAGTGATAATTACCACGATTACATGATGCTTCATGGTCTTGGGGTTGAATTGACCGATGCCTTAGCCGAGTACTGGCATGAGCAAATGCGTATTGAAATGGGTATGCAAGTAGAAGTGGGTAGTGGGACTGGAGCCCATGAATATCAGGGGGCTCGTTATGGTTTTGGTTATCCCGCTTGTCCAGACCTTGGTGCCCATATCCCTCTGTTTGAGCTGTTGCATGCTGAAGCGATTGGTGTCGGTCTGACTGAATCTTTTGAAATGGTGCCAGAGATGAGTACCTCAGCGATTGTGGTGTCTCACCCACAGGCAAAGTACTTTTCGGTTTAAGTGTTTTATGAGGGGCAAGTGCCTATTGTAACTTGTCCCTTGTATTAAACTAGCAATTATTCGTTGATTATTTGTCCATGGAAAATGTAAATATCAGCATCTGCTGCTTGCCATGCGGTCTCTATAAGACCTGCTTTTGCACAGGTTTGCTGTAAAAAAGTTTCTTTATCCCAGCCGTATTCTGTTGCTACCTGTGGAAGTAGTACTCCACGGTTAAGACCTTTTTCAATGTAAATACCATGGGTACCAACCTCAATCTGGTCGGTAGAATCAATTTTTATCAATGGTGATAAAACAGTAATTTCCAAGTGAAAATTATCTAGTTCTGCTTTATCCATTGGTTTAAAACGAGGATCTTGCGTAGCTGCAGCAACTGCCATGTTAGCGACCTCACGGAACAGTGGTTGCTTTGATTGAAAATTACCGATACAACCTCTCAGTTGCTCTTCTTGTTTTATGGTAACAAAACAGCCAGAACGTTCATTGAGGGCTTTTTCTTCTCGTGGAGTAGGGCTATAATCTTTGGTGTTAACATGATGAATGATTGCATCGCGAGCAATTTGCAGCAGGTTTGTTGCATCAGCTTGTGTAAGCATCAGCACTCCTTTTTATAGGTTGGAGTTAGTGTCAGTTCAGTTATAGTTGCCACAACCATACTATGCAACAATTTTAAGAATATTTATTATGCGTAATTGCCCCTATAGGGAGAATAGAGTAAATGGAAGATAGTAATTTGCAGTGGCCGTTAAATGAGGGTGAAACTGTCCTTTGGCAGGGGCGACCAGCTCCTAGGTGCTACACTTTTAGGCATTGGTTACAGGCAACGATAGGGACAATATTGTTTTTTGCTTGTAGTTTTTGGTCGATGGTTGGCTTGCAATTAATAAAAGCTGAAGGATATTCAATTGGATTAGTAATTGCTCCGCTAATAATGGTTGTCGCCGCATTTTTTATTGGTCCAGGGCAGTTGATTTTATCGCGTCTGCGCTGGGAAAAGATTTTTTATGTGTTAACCGATCAGCGGTTATTAGTTCGTAATCGCATTTTGGGTAATAAAACTAATATTTATTCGCTAGATAACTATAAACATCATAAAAAAAAGAACTATGGTAAGGATCTTTGTAGTCTTAGGTTGTCATTTCAAGGTAGTGCACCAATAATTTTAGAGTGCTTGGAAGCCCCTGAAAATTTATTGGAACTTTTACCTAAGCAGTAGTTGAGTTTGTTATTATATAGGTTAGATAAAGTGGTGATATATGAGTAAAAAGTTTTTTCTGGAAACCTTCGGTTGTCAGATGAATATAGTTGATTCCGAGCAGATAGCAGCTTTAATGATTGCTGCTGGTTATTTGCAAGTTGACTCGGCAAAACAGGCCGATTTGATCTTGTTGAATACCTGTTCAGTGCGCGATAAAGCAGAACGTAAGGTCTATGGCCATTTGGGTCGATTTAAACCCCTTAAGGAGGAGCGGCCAAATCTTATTATTGGAGTTGGTGGTTGTGTCGCCCAACAAGAAGGGGAAAAGATGTTAGCCAAAGTACCATTTCTTAACTTGGTTTTTGGTACTCACAATATTCACCGTTTGCCTGAATTGGTGCAACAAGCGGAAGAAAAGCGTAAGCGTGGCAGTGTTACTGAATTTCACGACCGGGACACGCGGTTAAATTTATTCCCTGAGCGCACAGTGCAGGAATCGGTAAATAGTTTTGTAACCGTAATGCAGGGCTGCGACAACTTTTGTTCGTATTGTATCGTTCCACATGTGCGAGGCAGGGAAATAAGTCGTCCAAGTGATGAAGTAATTGCAGAAGTAAAAACATTGGTGCAACAAGGGGTAAGTGAAATTACCTTATTGGGACAAAATGTTAATTCGTACGGTGGGAAAGATGATAACGAAATATCTTTTGCCCAATTGCTACAACGCCTAAACGATATTAATGGTTTGCAGCGTTTGCGATTTGCTACTTCCCACCCTAAAGATATGACCAATGAGTTGATTGACTGTTTTGGCACGTTAGATAAGCTATGTCACCATATCCATTTACCGTTTCAAGCTGGTTCTGACCGGATTCTTAAATTGATGAATCGTGGCTATACACGCAATGATTACTTGGCCAAAGTAAAACGACTGAAGGAAGTGTGCCCAGATATCCGTATGACTACAGATATTATTGTCGGTTTTCCCGGAGAAGATGAAGAAGATTTTCAAGCAACATTAGATATGGTAGAGCAAGTTGGTTATGCCGATGCCTACACGTTTCTCTATTCTCCTCGCGTTGAAACTGCTGCTGCAAAAATGGAAGACAATCAATCGGCGCATCAAAAGCAGCAACGCTTTGACCGTTTGCTAGAATTGCAGCATAAAGTTAGTACCTCTATTTGGCAGAGTGATATAGATGAAGTTGTCGATGTCTTAGTCGAGGGTAAAAGTAAACGTGAGGAAAGCCAAGTGTTTGGGCGGACACCATCTAATCGGATCGTAAACTTTGCCGGTAGCACAGATTTAATTGGTAAAATAGTTAAAGTTAAAATCAATGCAGCGTATAGAAATGCTCACGTTGGTGATTTGATATAATAGGTGGAACAAATAGCAGGGCACGGCTAGAGACGGTTTTGCCCCAAGGAGTTGTAATGATAGACCTACATACCCATACATTTTTTAGTGATGGTCAATTGGTTCCAACCGAACTTATTCGTCGTGCCGCAGTTGCAGGTTATAGTGCCATGGCAATTACCGATCATGCCGATAAAAGTAACACTAAGTGGTTACTAGAAAACATCGTTGGTATGGTTGACGAAATTGGTGCTGCCAATAATATACAGGTATTAGCCGGGGTGGAATTAACCCACGTACCACCACAAAGTATCCCTGAAGTGATGCAACTAGCGCGCGATAACGGTGCTGAAATTGTTGTTGTTCACGGTGAAACAATTGTTGAGCCGGTAATGCCAGGAACTAATCTGGCGGCAATCAATGCCGGAGTCGATATCCTTGCCCATCCCGGTTTAATAACTGCCGAGGAAGTTCAACTTGCCGCTGAAATGGGCGTATACCTAGAAATTACCACCCGTGGTGGCCATTCGTTGACTAATGGTCATGTGGTTAAATTGGCAACTCAGTATGGTGCTAAAATGGTAATTGATAACGATGCCCATTCCCCAGGTGATCTGGTCTCTCCAGAAATGGCACATAAAATTGCCATCGGTGCTGGAATGACCTATGAACAATATCAGCAAGCGCTAAAAAATTCTGCAGATATAGTAGCTAAAGCCAAAGCTTAGATATTGATTGTGATTTTCTAGTGCACAACCAGTGGAGAAAATAGATGGAAAAAAACGATTTTGCTTTTTTGCAAGAACTGGTCGAAACCCCCAGCCCTTCAGGCTATGAGCAGCCGGCTCAGCGGGTAATTAAGCAGCAGTTAGAAGGTGTTGCTGATACCTTGCAGACCGATGTCATGGGGAATTTGATTGCCGAGCTTAAAGGTGATGGTGGCCCACGGGTTATGCTTGCTGGTCATTGCGATGAAATTGGTTTTATGGTGCAGTTTGTCGATGACCGTGGCTTTATCTTTTTTGGTGCTATCGGTGGTGTTGATCCCCATCTAGCTCCGGGACAACGAATTCTTATTCATACCGAAAAAGGTGATATCCCAGGTGTTATTGGCAAAAAAGCTATCCATCTTATTGATCCAAAAGACCGAGATAAAGTTATAAAGCTGAAAAAGCAATTTATCGATATAGGATGTTCAAGTCGCGAAGAAGTTGAAGCATTAGTACAAATTGGTGACCCCGTAACCTTTGCTGTCGGCGTGCAAAAACTACAAAATGATCGGGCTACATCACGTGCTTTTGATGACAAAATGGGTTCCTTCATTGTTACCGAGGTGATGAAGATAATAAAAGAGCAGGGGACAATAGCTGCCGACTTATTTGCCGTATCAACGGTACAAGAAGAGATCGGTTTACGTGGCGCAGCAACTAGTAGTTACGGAGTTAATCCCGATGTAGGTATTGTCGTAGAGGTTACCCATGCAACCGATTACCCCGATGTTGAACAATCAACCATCGGTCGGGTAGAACTCGGCAAAGGGCCGGTCATTGTGCGGGGAGCCAATATCAATCCGGTACTGTTTAAGTTGTTAGTTGAAACTGCCGCAACCGAAGAGATACCAATCCAAATCATTGGCGCCCCTCGGGCCACTGGAACCGATGCCAATGTTATGCAACTATCACGTGGTGGTGTCGCGACGGCTTTATTAGGCATTCCATTACGTTATATGCACACACCGGTTGAAACTTTGTCGTTGTCTGACTTAGAGGCTGCGATTAAATTATTGGTGGCTGTAGTTAAACGAATAAATGGTGGTTTTAGTTTTATCCCAGAGTAATTACCAGATTTGGTCTTATTGATGCTGCTAAATCTCGCCTATATCTTAAGGGAATAAGGGGGGATTAATATAGTAGCGCAGATCCAGTTGAAGCCGTTATGCAATATTTGCAACTAGTAAATTATGATATCTCAGATTAAAAAAATTATTTTATACCTATTGGGAAAAACATCCGAGCTTTGTGACATGGGCACAAAGGATGTTCACCTGGCAAAAACAGTTCTCTATATTCACCATAAAAGTAGCCATGCAAAATTTATCATTGTCCCTTTATCCACTCTAAAACAAATACATGCAATTGATCGTGCTAATGCCGTTAGGGTAACTGAAGAGCGGGCGCATAAACTGCAAGAAGTAAAAAAAAAATTGGTTAAACAGAAAAACATTACCAGAGAAGTTCTAGCTGAATACTTGCCTTCAATTTCATGGATTAAGGTTGTTAAGCAAGCTGATGGTGCCTATATCGCTTACGAAGGTAATGGTAGACTTGCTGCTATGCAAAAAGTTTTCTCTGCTGCTGATGGGGTTAATGTTGAAGTAGAAGAGTATTATTTCAGAAATCCAAGTAAGATTATTCGGCGGATGGAGAAAATTCGCAAATTGAATGGTTTTATAGATTGATTTTGTATTGGTATGATAGTATACATGAACATATGCTCAGTTGATGGAGGAAGTGTGAGTAACGTTAAAGATACATGCCAAGTTGAATTTGTTCACTCTGATAATGTAAACCAAGTGAATTCAATGATGGAATCTGATGATAATCTTTTTGAATTAGCTGAACTGTTTAAGGCCTTTGGGGATTCAACAAGGGTTAGAATTCTCCATGCCCTCACTTTTTCTGAACTATGTGTTTGTGATTTAGCTCAATTGTTAAATATGAGTTCTTCGGCGATAAGTCATCAACTTCGAGTTCTGCGTGGGCAGAAAATTGTTAAATATCGCAAAGATGGAAAAAATGTAATTTACACTTTAGTCGATGCCCATGTTTTAACCTTACTAGAGCAGGGACTTCAACACGTTAAAGAGTAATTTAATTTTGTTGCGTGGCGGGATGGGTAGGATGCATGCCCGTTTTTTTACGGGCTCTTGTGTGAAAGTGTGTTCATGTGTATGTCGATGGAGATTGTTATGAATATATTGGAAAGTATTTTACTTGAAAGCTGGAACGTTCTTTGCCTTTCCGCACCATATATGTTGCTAGGGTTTACTGTTGCTGGATTGTTAAAAGCGTTTATTCCCGACGATTTTATAGCTCGCCATTTAGGCAAAGAGAGTCGTTCAAATTTGATTAAAGCAGCCATGTTTGGGGTTCCTATCCCTTTGTGCAGTTGTGGAGTGCTTCCAGCCGCAGCAGGGATTAGGAAACAAGGGGCAAGCAAAGGGGCGACAACTGCATTTTTGATTTCCACACCAGAAACTGGAGTCGAC
>JADGED010000043.1 GCA_016744555.1 Desulfuromonadaceae bacterium | reverse complement strand
CCAGATGGATCATCCGTTTTTACCTATACACCTGGAAATTATGGCTGGGCAGATATTTTCTATAAATTATTTGAAGTCGATGCCATCGAGTCCATGCATAAAATTCAGTCCAGGGTAGAAATGTGGAGTAAATATGGAAGAAGTGTGGAAAAATGGAATGGTATTGGGAGTTGAAACCCAGGGTAACCAACCTTGTTTACCCTGGGTTTTTATCACGGTGAAAAGTTGTGAATCGCTTTTTAGTAGTTGCTAACTGCTGTTGCTCGATCATCCGCATGTAATTTTAGTTCAGTCACTGCATTGGTAAAGTCGCTGTTACTTTCTAAGAAGGTATAAGGGGCGCTTTCTGCATAAGCATAATCTTCAAGCAAGTCCGCATAAGCATCATACTTTGCTTTAATGTCCGTGGGATTAAAGGCACCAGCAATTACATCGTCTAGGTAATCCTCGTAGGTGGCTTTATACACATCATCAGCATATATTTTAGCAATCAAAGGCCAGTTTGAATCATTTAAATTGGAGAAGTCTAGATCTAACGCACCGTATAGTTTGCCCTCTTGTAGGGCTTCGTTGTTATCCCAAGGTATCCACGAAAGTATGCCAGTATCTGGATTGTTATAGAGATAGTAGTTGTGGGCCATTCGTCCATAGGTATCCCAGTTTTGAATAATTTGGTTGACCGCCAGATATCTTAGGAAGCCATCGACATTAAAGACTGCTTCTAGCCCCGCCCTCCAACTTGCTGCATCGGTGGTACGGGTGTCGGCGTGTAATGCGCTGAATAAAGCTTCAATATCAGACCAATCTGAATCATCTTCGTTGGTTTTTTTCTCAAAGTCGTCTTCACTGAATGTCCCTTCAACAAAGTCGGCACTGCCGTCTTCTGGCTTATATAAATTGCCATCATCGTCGGAAAACTGGGTTTCTATGACCGTGTCATCAATTTCTTCCACTAGCGTGTATAGGCCAAAATACTCTGGGCCATCACCATGATCTACGTATAATTGGTAAAAACCGGTATGAGAAATTGAGACCCCAGCATCTCTGAATACATCAGCTGCAACTTTTTCACGCATCAAAGACTCGTCATCAAAGTTGTTTTTGAGACTAAATTTTTTGAACCCATAAAACCGTTGGTTATCAATTTGCGGGTAGTCATCTTCAAATTCATCAAAGTCCAACTTGAAAGACAGCTTGAGGATACCGCTTTGCCAGCTGCTTTGCAGGGACGAATTGCCTTTAAAGCGAATCCCAACTCGATACCATTGTATCCCATTATACACGACGTCGGCAGGGACAAAAATTGGGTTTTCATCAGTATCGATCAACGAAGACCCGCCAGAGCTGCTTCCAAATTGACCATAAGTCGCGGTCATGTCGTCCAGCATAAGTTGCCAACGCTCTTCGGTGACCACAATGTCGAAGCGCTTCACTTGAGTATCATCAAAGACTTCAGTAAAATTAGGGTCGGCACTTTTACTATGGGTTTCATCAGTCCAGTCAATTGCTTCGAAAACGGTATCGGTAATTTCAACCACGAGTTCTTCGGTTGTATCGTTAGTGTAACTAGTAGATGAGCTATCGCTACCACCGCCCCCACTACAACCAGCGGCAAATAATATGGAACTTAAAACCACTATCAGTAAAATGCTTTTGGAAAGATAAGGCAGAGTGCCGGAGGATGATAAGTTTGGCATAGTTTAATCCCTTCGTTTTAGCAGCTTTATCCCACATGGTTGTGTGGGGCTGTGGAGGATTAAACCTTAGAATCTAATTGTGTAAAAAAAATGGAAGAAATATGGATACTGTTAGGGGGGGTAGGTGTCATGAAATAGTTGGGGCGAGCTTGATTCGCTCGCCCCAATATTGATTGATCGCTTGATATGAAAACCTAACCTCTACTAGCGTAAAGAATTAGGGTGGTGCCCCTCAAAGTCAGGTTGCACAGTGTGGCAAACGGTGCAGTCATTACCAATTGGACGATCATTGCCCTGGTATTGTAAAGGTTGAATGCTATCCCGGTTTTCCCCTAGTTTATTGAGTGTCGCAGGATAAACTGCATGAGGGCTACTATGACAGGCAGCGCACATCATAGCTTCCATTTGGTCGTGACGGTTACGGAACAGTTCGTCGCCACCTGCGGTCCAAGTGTTGAATGCATCGGTGGTGCTACCCATGTCGAAATCTTCGTGACAATTTAAGCAGTCAGGTTCGTTCATCCATGGGATGCGTGGATTGATGTCTTCAACTGAATCTACTACCCGTGCTTGTAAGTTTTCCATCAGTCGTGCGGCACCTTTTTTACCCGCCTCAAGCTCATGCTTGAGTAGACTTAAGGAGTGGTCTTCCATGGTGCCGTGACAGCTTGTACAGTCCATAAACTCAGAATGGTGGCTGCGGAAACATTGAGTCGGGCCATCTGGGCGTGATGGGTGGCAGGCAACGCAGGCATCCATGCCTTCACGATCAGTTAAGAAATTAGCATGCCAGCCATGAATAGCTGCGGGGAAGTTTAAGAGTTCTGGATCCCCTTTAGTGCCAAGAACTGGATCAGCGTGGCAAGATTGACAGAGCATCGGTTCACCATTTGTTGCCCGCTCAACTAGGTTAGTGCCACTATTTTTATCGTGAGCAGCAAGGACATCTAGGCTCGTTTCATCAGTGAAACCAGCAACACTGGCAACACGCCAGCCGCCACCGTGGCAATTTTTACAACCCATTTCGGTTGAAGTTGGCGCTACGGTTTTGGTTGTCATTAATATTTCGCCGGTCTCTTTATCTTTGGCAGTGATAGTGAAAATTGGGAACGGGTTAAAACTGCCATCTTCTGGGTAAGGTACTACCGGAATAAATGGCGCTGTAAAGGCAGCATGGTCTTCTTCGAGGTTCATCAAACCAGATACTTTGAGTCCACCAACACCAACACCTGGCGCTAGGTTGGCGCCAAGAAGTTTATCGGCATAATTCCAAAATTGAACCTGTTTTTCTGGATATTCAAACCCTTCTTGTACTTGGTAACTAATTTCTACACCCTCGGTAATTATTTCTGGTGAGTCCCCACGTTTGACTAATTGAGCATACAAATCGTTAGCAGGTGGTAGTAAAATCCAGAATGGGTCGCTATCGGAGATACAATGCATTCCAAGATTGTTCCACGCCAGTAAAACGTATTCATCCTTTTCTTTATCGAATGGTGGAATAGTTACAGGTAATTCTTTGGCGTCAATTACTAGGTTAGCGGTGTCCTGAGGATTAATCCCATTAAGTTCTTGGACAATATAGCTAGCCAGCGCCCAACGTTCTTCTGTTGTGCCCATAAAATGTGGCATGTAGTGATTGAGTTTGCCTAAACCATTAAGTTTAGAGTCCATACCAAAAGGGGAATCGTATTTCTTAATAAGAGGCATTATGTCGTTAAGTACTCCACCCACTGAGTGGCAAGCACTACACTGATATTTAAAAAGGTCTTTTCCTGCCGCTAGCAAATTGTCAGGGGTGATCTCTTTATGTTCAGTCCACTTAGCTTTGGTCAAAAAGCCATTCTTTTGAATTTCGGGAACATCGTCGACATAGACCTGATTTGAATACATGTAGTCATAGATAATGAATGGACGCCGTCCACCCTCACGAATAAACTCGAAAGCGCCAAAGTAGATCAGAGCAATGGCGACAATGACAAAACAAAATACCCGTTGAAAACTGTTAGGTAAGCGAATTAGCATAACCATTGAGGCGATAAAAAAGATTGGCATTGCCCAGGCCAGTAGTTGCAGGTAGTTGGCAATTTCTGGTGATTTTTCTAGAATGATCGTTATTGCTGGTTCTGGAATAGAATTGAAGTACCACCAGCCGCCAGCAACCATTAGGGTAAAAGGAATGGCAACCCACATAGCACAGGTGCGCATGATGTTTTGGCGTAACTTTGCATCCTTTAAAAAAGCTGCAGTGACAAATCCAAACACGCCACAAAGAACTAGTGATAGTCCGGTACGGAAAACCAATGATGGCCAGAAAGTTGGATTGAAAAAGCCAGACCAGAAGCTGTGGTCCTCAATCCATGCACCGGGGGTGAGCATATAGCCAATGATACCGTTGATTAAAAACAACGACATCCAGGCACTAAAGAAATAGAGCCAGCCGATAATGAGGTGCTTTTTGCGCTCCATCTTGCCAAAAGTGTAAAAATAGATGAATAGGGCAATAATTTCGGTGAGGAAAAACACCCATTCAGCAGCCCAGCCAAATACGAAAGTATGAATTAGACTAGAGGTAGCAGCAGGGTTAAGGAGGGCAATTGTCCACCAAATACCAACGCCAGTTAGCCCACCGAAAACCATGGTTAGGAGTAGAAAAAATTTGCTGTGTTTTTTTACATAGCCGAGCAAGCCATCGTCATTTTGTTTGTAAGCTTTTTGTTCTAGTAAAACGAGAAACAATCCACCACCGACTGCAAAGTGGGAGACTAAAACGTGAACAACTGCAACAAGAGCAATAATAAAGCCACCGCCAAAGGTGGTTAAATCCCAGACTGGATAATTCATTTGCTTACCTCCTTACGGCAACCAAAGGCAAGTTTTAGCATATAAGCGATCATCCCCAAACCGAGGGCAAACGTTGCGAGAAATAGAATTAATGAAGAGTATTCTGGTTTTACTACTAGATCAGAAACTTTAAAGTATGGTTCTAAATAGGCAATGCGGACTAGGTCGCGCATAAAGATCATATCAATTAAAGCGATTAAGGTTATTGATGAAGAGGCGATAACCATCTGTTTATAGCCGCAATAAAGAACTGCAAATCCTAAGATGATTCCTACTAGCAGTAAGCCTGTTCCGTAAGCGCTGCCGCCCATAAATACCATCATTACCTGTTTTGGTAACGCTATCAGGAACCAGAATCCGATAAAAACTTGAATGGCAGTAGCGTAAGTAAAGTATTTCATCCCTTTAGAGATTAATGCCTCTTTGTTTACGGCACTTTTAATAAAGTTAAAATGGCCGATCAATGCAATAAATAACCCTGCTACCGCAACTGCACCCACGACAAAGTGGAGGTAGCGTGGGAACAGCGATGAATCACTCAGCATGATTAAGGTGCCGCTGCCGTTTTCAAAGTAGGCTTGCCATGCATCCGGTTGTAACATCATGGTCATGTTGTTGCTGAACATGAAGGCAATGTAAAGCAATATACAAACGGCAAATTCTAGGACAAAAACCCGTAAGCTACCTAATGCTTCAAACTTGAAGTCGTATAGATAGGCAGCGTAATAGGCAAGTATTAGTAATCCGAAAATTGAAAACCACCAGACTGCCATCAATACACTACTACTGTAGATAAACTGCCCATACAGGACTTGTACGAACAACAGTGGTGCGACTCCAAGGTTGACAGCAAAGGCGATAGTATATGGCCATTTGTAGCCGATCTCTTTACCTATTAAGTTGTCTTGTTTGCCATTTTTTAATGCGCTGATCAGGGCGATAATGCCCCCACCAAGCATGGCATTCATGACTAAAAGGTGAAGCAGAAAGGTTAACATCAGTAAAACGTAGAACCATCCCCAAGGGACTGGAATGGCATCTGGGGTAGGGATCAGTGCAGCTGGGTTCATCGAATCTCCTCCAATATTTATTGACTGGTGTCTCAATGTGTACGGTTAGAACTATCCTATTAGCCTAGCATAATAAATAAATATTTTAATAGGATAAATTAAAAAAATACATTTAAAGTTGCAGTCGTGTTGGTTTGCTTTTGTGGGAGAGATTGTTGACGTTGTTCAAAATGAAGGTGTGAAATTTTGAATTGATATTTAGTTGATTTAAATATGCCCCGCACCAATTGAATGGCAAAGTGCGGGGCGTTTTGGCTAGAATTGATCTTCAGACCACATGCTTGGCTCAAATTGAACCACTTGGTTGCGGCCACCTTCTTTGGCTTGGTATAGGGCAACGTCAGCATATTTGATTGACTGCCAGAAAGCATCTGTGTCTTTTGGAAATTCGCTAATACCTATACTAATTGTTTTATGGAACTTCTCTGCCCCAACGGTAAAGATTTTTTCAGCGACGTTTTCACGAATTTTTTCTGCTACAGCAATGGCATCACCAGGTTCAACGTCTACCAATAAGATTAAAAATTCTTCGCCACCAAAGCGCACAACGATGTCTGTGTCGCGTACCGAATCGGATAAGCTTTTGGTAGTCTCTATAAGAACTGCATCTCCTGCATCGTGCCCGTATTTATCGTTTACTTGCTTAAAGTAGTCAATGTCACACATCAGCATAGCAACATTCTTCTTCCGCCGAATGGTACCAGAAATAATGTATGCAGCTTGGTCTTGGAGAAAGCGGCGGTTTAATAATCCAGTCATTGGATCTCTGAGAGTCGAGTCGCGCAGTGTCTCCATTAAGCGTTTAGCTTCAATTACCGATAGCGATTGTTTGATATAGGCTTCAGCCTTTGCTACCCTCTGCTCAATTTTTGCTCTAGAATCTGCATTTTCACCGGTTTTATCAAAAGTAAGTTGTACTACTCCGCCGGCTTGACCACCAATAATCATCGGAATGCAAACATGGCATTTTTCTTGGTCATGTTTAAACTGCTTACAGACGCGATCATAAGTAAGGGAAGAGATTTCGTGTCCGGTTTTAACCGCTCGACATAGATCGCAAGAATTTAAGATGTCGGCATCACAATCAAGTTCATTTTCAGAGATAGAAAATGGGAATACCGATTTCATAGTTTTGAAATCAGAGCTGACTTCGTAGATGCGGTAAGTGTCGATGCCAACATTGGTATGGAATGCTTCCCCCATCCGCGAATAAACATCTTCAATTGTAGAGTCTTCTTCGATTACGTGTTTGTACACGGTCATCCCATGCACAGTATCCATTAATTCATTGAATTCAGCGGACATTGCTCCGATTTCATCATCTGAACAAATTTCAATTTTATCAGTAAGATCGACATTTCCAGTTGCTAAGGTGTGAATTTTCTCAATCATTGAATTTACTGGTTTAACTATTGAAGCTGAAATCCAAAAGGTGAAAATAGCTAACAACCCAGTGGCAAAAATGAGAACTATCAATATTATCCAAAACGCATATTTTGTCGTCGTGGTAATGGTTGCAGAATAATTAGCCGATTGGCGGTCGATAACTTTAAGAAAATCGTTGCAGTCTGTCTCAAGTAGTTTTCGTGTTGCAGTAAATTTTGCGATTGCATTATTGAGGGCGGATGAATTTTGGTTTTTTTGTAAGAGTCTTTCTTTGTCACTGCTAATATTGTCAAGTATATTAGAGAGTTCTCTTGTGTTGGCAGTTATGGTTTTGACATATTTTTCATTCGCTTCATTATCTAGCCAGTCAAGGCCAGTCATTCGACTCCAAAGTAGATTTATTGGTGATGCCGAGGTTCTTGAATTGACATAACGTAGGTTGTCGTAAATATGGTCAATGTTGCGGTTTAGTTGCGTAAGGTTAAGATGCAGCTGGTCTATTGAGCTAATCTCTTTAAGCTTTACTGTCCAATGGGAAATTTCGTGGGCGTGCTGCAATGTTTCGTGAGCTAAGTTTTTGTATGGTAGCAGGGTGTTTACCAGCTGAGTAGTTTTAACATTGACGTCTATAAGTGCGTGAAATGATGCTCCGGTAAGCATTACAAACCAAAATAGGACACCGAAAGCAAATAGGATGAATTTTTTTCTTATGGGGAGGTCGGTAAAGGTAATAAAGCGAATAACCTTTTTAAGGGGGTTCTGTTTGTTTATCACAGTTTAGAATGCCTCCGTAGGAGCATGTGGCTACTAGTATAATGATTGTTGCATGCCCCCCACCTCATTTTGCATGCTTGATCATTTCTGTAGCGATGTCTTTATTTCTCTGGATTGTGTATATTCGCTAATAAAGCGACGTAAGTCAACCATGTATTTACTATCTTTTTTGTCGGGAAAACTGTTCTTTGTAGGTAAAACCTAGATCAAAAAGTTGGAGAAAATTATCTATAAGCCTATAAGTAATTCCCCATAGCGGCCTAGCACTCCATTCTTTCAAGTTTATAATTGGATGTTCATGATCTTTACCCCGAAAGAAAAAGGTCTTTTGTTGATTGCGTTTGGGATCAAGGAGAGTCTCTACTGGCACCCAGAATAAGTCCTCTACTTCGTGGTTTTTATTGAATTGTGCTCTGTTATTTACAATATAAACAAAACAAGAAATATGGATTTCAAGGTATGCTCCAGTTAAATCATCACTTTGGCCAAGATAATTTTGTTCGGTTAGGGTAATGCCGATTTCTTCCCAGGTTTCACGTTCGGCTGCTGCACGAGTAGATGAATCGGTTGCTTCAATTCTACCACCGGGAAATCCTAGATCGCCTGACCATGGATCTGCTTCATGTTCTGCACGGCGAATTAGCAGAACTTCTGTCGTGCCACCATTGTCGCGCAATAGCATAGCAACGGCAGCTTGTTTATTATTGTTTGGCAGCATTGTGATTGGTTGATAAGTTGCAAAGCTGGTTCTTATTTGTTGAATGTCGAGCATGTGGCGCTACACCTTAGTTTTTATGCCCGGGATACAAAACGGCATTCTCTAGTATCAACTTTTATTTTTTCATCTGTCTCTAGGTATCCAGGTACTTGTATCGTTATTCCGGTTTCTAGAATAGCTTCTTTAGTTTGTGCTGTAGCCGTGGCATTTTTGATAGATGGAGCTGTTTCGATAACTGTTAGTTCAATAACTTGTGGCAATTCTATTGTGACTACTTGTTCATTGAATACCCCTAGAGTCACTTCGCCACCTTCAAGGAGGTAACCTTTTATGTCATCATATAGGTCGCCGGTGATTTCGTATTGTTCATAATTCTCCTGATCCATAAACACGCCGTGATCGCCGGATGCGTAAAGAAATTGCCCTCTGCGTCGAGCAAAATCCGCTTCTTCTAATTTGTCTCCTGACTTGAACGGCGTGTTTAGTACTTGGCTGGTGAGCAGGTTTCGGTATTTAGTTTTAACTAGAGTGTTCCCTCCGCGTGCAGTTGGTGATTGGAAACTGACATCAATAACAACACATGGGGATGAATCAATTTGAAAAACCATACCGCGGCGTAGGTCGTTGGCATTAATCATAGTAAACACTCCTTAATGGGAATCTAAGCGTCGGGGCTCTATTTCTCATAGTTAACCAAAGGGAAATTAGAGGCAGACTTAGATATTTGATAAAATAAAATTAGTTACAGTTGAAGCTACAATTTGCAGAGCATAGTTGAATGATTATTGCAGTCAAGCAGAAAGAGCAAATGGTTACTTATCTATGCTGTTGGCTTGGGTGGCTTTTCCGAAATACTCCGTCACTGCCACGGGTGTAGGGGGCACGTTTTTTTTCTACTGCAAGTTTGTAGTGAGTTTTGAACTCTGGTTTTTCTACCTGCTGATGTAGGTGTTTTGCTTTTGCTGGCCTTCTAACATTGGTTGCTTTTTGTGTCGTATCTGCGGGGCCAAACAGGGCGTCGAGTAATGATTTTACAAAGCGGTTAAACTTTTGTTGTGGCTCAAGCTGTGGATTTTTCTTTGTGACGGCTTGCGCTTCCTGTTGAGATAGCTTTTTATCGTAATGAGCCCGTAACTGTGGATCAGACAGCACTTTATAGGCGTGGTTGACCTGTCTGAACAGTTCTGCCGCAGTTTCTGATCCACTGTTCCTGTCGGGATGGAAACGTTTAGCTAGGCTGCGGTATGCAGACCTTATCCGCCGTTCTCCTGCATCAGGTGGAACGCCAAGTAGGTGATAATGGTTGATCGCCATGAAAATATTACCTCAAAGAGATTACCTCCAGGGTGCTGCCTTGAAAAGTTGGAGGTGATAGTAGCAGCACCCTGCTTATCGACTGTTGGCCAGAAAAAATTTACTTTTTAATGGTTAAAATTTACTTCCACGTCTTGGCGATGAGCCGGGTCAATTTTCCAGAGCTCACGGCTAGCAAAATTGAATGTTTTGGCAATGATCACATCGGGGAATTGCTCAATTCTGGTGTTGTAAATGGTAACGGAGGCATTATAGAGTTCTCGTCGATCAGCAATTTGGTCTTCGATTTCAGAAATACGGTTGCTGAGTTGTCTGAACCCAGTATCTGCTTTGAGGTCTGGATAACGTTCTACAACCATAAATAGTGACTTTAAGGTGTCGCTAAGGGCGTTTTGGGCCTGCAGTTTTTGCTCATCGCCTTGAGCGGAGTTGACCATGGAGCGGGCTTTAACTACTGCTTCTAAGGTCTTTTGCTCATGCTGCATGTAACCTTCGCAAACCTTGATTAGTTTTGGTAGCTCGTCGTAGCGCTGTTTTAGTAGAACATCGATATTGCTCCAGTTTTGCTCAATGTTGTTTTTAAGGGCGACAAAGCCATTGTAGATCATTACGACGAAGATAATGAGTCCAAGCAGTAGTAGTAAAAAGATCCCCAGTACAATTAATCCAGCCATAATTTAATCTCCTTCTTGGTGTGCTTAGTTGTTTAAATAGTTAAGTAGCAAGTATATTGATCCACCCGTGGCAACTGCAGCGCCAATAAATAGGCTGATACTGTAGTAAAAGTAGCGGGAAGTTAAATGGTCTTCCGAATGGGTTTCGGTAATGATTAGTGGGCGCCCTTTCTTTTTGCCAATGATAATATGCTCTTCTTGTTTTTTCCGGGCTTGTTGCTGCAGTAACGATTCTTCCAGAACCTTTTCTTCAACTGCTACACGTGCGGCATCCCATTCGTCGGTGCTTATTTTGCCATCACCATCAAGGTCATATTGCTGCATGTTTTGCGGATTAAGCTTTAGCTCTCGTAATGCGGCAATCTTTTGTTCAGCCATCGTTGGTCCCTGCGCTTTTTTAACCGCTGCATAGCCGAGGACGTAGACAAGAGTGCCATCAATTATAATTTCCTCAACCCATTTCTCATCACTACCACTATCAAGTCGAATTAAACCAACTTGCCCCGGCAGTCCTTCTTGTTTCGTTCCAGCACTGACGCGGCAACCAGCAGGGTCGATCTCAACCCTCCCAGTTTCATCTTCAAGTAGAAAAGGGACATTGTCACTGCTACTGATACTGCTAACCCGCCATTGCTGTTTTTGATTACGGCGATACTTAGTTAAACGATAGTAGACGCAGGGTGTATTAGACATTGGTGATATTAATGCGTAGCTACGAACCGCTTGACCTTTCACCTCAACCATTCCCATCGCAACAGAACGTACCTTGCTAGTTGGAGTGTTTTCTATTTGTCGTTTCATGCGAAGAAAGTAAAAGCCATACCAGACCATTAGCATGGCAATGGCTAGTGGGACAGCTCCTGATGCAATGGTGTGGTATGATACCGCTCTGAGAACTTCTCCGTCAGACACTTCTGCGAGTGCAATAAAAACAAAAAATAAAATTGCTCCTGCACTGCCAAACCAATACCCTGGTTTCGTCCAGCCAGCGTTTGATTTTGCTGCAGGTGGAGCTGGTAGCCCATGTTCCGCAGTGTCAGGCGGTATTGTCTCGGTGTTTTTGGTCTCGTCAGTTGCAGCATTGATTGCTGTGCTGATCTCTTTTGCAATGGGAAGAACTTCTTCCAGTTGGCCTTCGGCCGCAAGGGCAGGATTTTGCATGATTAGGGTCGCTGCAATAGTTTCGCCGAGGTTTTCTTCCTCACCTGATTCAATGGTTGCATATGTTTGCCCCGTTCTAACCATGTCAGCCATCAACCAACCATAGCGAGCAAGGCTGATGAGGTTTTGCCGTATGGTTTCGTGGTTTTCGGGGTCGTCACGGCGCAGGCTGCAACCAGGTAGGTTGGCCAGTCCAAAATCAGTTTGCAAGTGGAATTCACCGGCATACTCTTCAGCGAGTTGTAGTATTTGTTGCAAGTTTTGTTTGCTGCTGAGCGAAGCTCTTTCGCCGAGACCTTGTGGGTTGAATTTGCCGGGAAAAATTCGTACGGCATCTGTAATCTGTTTTTGTTCATCAAGAAGATAGAGGTCAAGAACTGGTTTGCCCTGCAGGATCGTTTTGTTAATCTTGTGTTGCTCAAGGTGGCGCACATCATCTCGACCACGGTAAGCGTGGCTATTGAGTAGCTGTTTGACACTTTTATCGATTAATTCGCCAGTTGTTTCGGCGAAAATAGCCAAAATAGTCGCCTCTCTGGGGAAGGTTACCGTTTTTTTTTGACACTCAAAACTTATCTGATCAGGGCTAATTTGCAGACTTCGTATTTTGGCTGGAACAAAACCTGGCTTCGATGGTGCTATCAGCCAGTGAATAATTTTTTTCTCTTTTAAGTATAATGATATTTTCTCTAACGGCTCTAGTTTGCCTTTAGTCAGAAGGGTGATCCCACGGCCAATGAGCCGTTGTCGGCACAGGTAAGTGTCAAGTTGAAACTTGGTCGCCATCTCCTTGACAATCTCAGGGAGGTTCTCTGGTGGTTTGCTATATTGCTCAACTATAAGATATCTTATACTCATTATCCGCAATTCCTAGGCATTAGTAATTCCATTTAATTTACATGAATTAAGAATCTGCGGCAAGGGGATATGGTTGTGGCAATATCAAGCACTAATTGTCAGCGGAGTTGAGTAACTGGTTTAGTTTTTCTAGTTTGTTCTGCACTGCACCATTTACCCTTTCGTTGCCAAACATCCAGCTTAATTGACCTATCATTAGGGTTACATCAGCAAGTTCGTCAATGACAGTTTGCTGATTAACTTTGCCACGTCGAAAATGTTTTAAAGCGGTAATAAGTTCAGCACATTCCTCAACGGCTTGGTCGTATTGAGCTTCTTCTCCCCATTTGGCAATTGTTTTCTTGTAAATATTTTCTTTAGTCATTGTTATTTCCTCAGGCTAATCGTAGTGAAATATAAGTCATAAATCAGTATTGTTTGATTGGTTTAATGAATGGTCGTAGGGTGAATTTTAACAGACAGAGAACATAAAGTCTGCTATAAGTATAAGATTGACTTATAGCTCTTTCCTTTGAAGGTTTTGGCATTTAGATGCTCGCTTGCGAAGTTTTATTTTATAGGGTGATGTTTTTATGTTTTTTTTGAAAAACTTACTATTATTAATTTCTATATTAGTAATTTGTTTTTCTGTTTGGCCAACGAAATGCCTTATTTCTGGTTTGCCGCCCGGGAAAACTAGAAATCACTGGCACAGCCTGTTGGCGTTAATATATTTATTTATTGTTGGCTATATATCTTATACCGTGTTTTTTTGGAACGATTTTCAAGGTTCGGTAGATTTGATAGTACCAACTATTTTTTTCTTTGGGGCGATTTTTGTTTTTTTAGTTTGTACTCTCTCCATGCAGACAAGTAATGACATTAAAAAAATATTTCAATTAGAGTATGAGAGTACTACTGATCCGTTGATGGGTATAAATAATCGTCGTTCAATGGAGAAAAAATTACAGAGTGAATTTACTCGAGCCAAGCGCTACCGTCACCAACTTGCTCTGATTATGATCGATATTGATCATTTTAAGAAAATTAATGATACCTTGGGGCATCAGGTCGGAGATGTGGTTCTGAAGACCCTTGCGGTGTTGATTAGTGCAACGGTTCGGGAAACCGATATCGTTTGTCGTTATGGCGGTGAAGAAATCCTTATTATCCTCCCCCATACAGGGATAGAGGATGCGGTAACTGCTGCAGAGAGCTTAAGGGTGGAGATAGAAAATCACAAAATAGTTTTAGAGGACGGGAGCCGCAAAGGTGAGGTTGTAAAAGTCACTGCCAGTTTTGGTGTCGCTGCAAATATGGCTGATGTTGATTCAATGCACTGCTTGTTAGGCCATGCCGACAAAGCACTTTATTTTGCCAAGCAGGAGGGACGTAATAGAACTGCTTCTTGCGTCGACTCAGAAGAACCAATTATTCGTTAACTTGTTTGCTTCGGAAACCGTTAGTTTAGATACGATTTCTCTTTTGGCAAGAATACGGCCAACTTTTCCTCGACGAGAGTTAAGTGTTGCTGCATGCGTGAGCGTGCTAATTCAGGATTGCGTGCCTCTATTGCTTCTAAAATCTCTCGATGCTGGCTTAGCAGCTGTTCGATGTGCCCCTCTTTACTGTAAAAATCTTCTAGTGCAACCATAATGGTTGTTTGAAATAGCTCCTGAATGGTGTGAAGAATATGTACTTGCAGGCTGTTGTGAGATGCTGATGCAATAGTTAAATGGAATTTTATGTCGAGTGTTGCGCTCCATTGCCCTTTTTTTGCGTGCTCAACCATAGAAGCGTACAGCTCACGTAAATGCTCAATCTCACTAGTTTTCGCACGTTTTGCCGCTAGGTAAGCTGACCAAGATTCAAGACCAGATCTTACTTCAGTTAGCGCATGGAGCATCATGGGGTCGCGGTGTTTAATCATGTCGGTGAGTGGATCTGGCATGATTACGTCTCCCAGCGGACGTACATAGGTGCCACCACCTTGGCGAGATTCAAGAAAGCCAAGAGCCTCAAGGACCATTAACGCTTCTCTTACCGATGGTCTGCTGACCCCGAGTTCTGCGGCTAAATCTCGTTCAGATGGGATTTTTTGTCCTGGGCCTAAATCTCCATCAGAAATTAGTTTTTTGATCTGTACTATGATCTCTTCAGAAAGTTTTTTTTGTCTGATTGGTTTAAATACGGCAGTCATAACGGTCTCCAATTTATTGGTTAGACCTTTTACCATGCAGTCAGGACTAAAACAACAGCAGCTTTTTGGTGGTTAGTGCTTAGATTACTCTTTTGGTTTGTTGGTACGCTGAAAGCGCTTGAACCAGTTTTGAAATTCTTTTTCTTCACTTTCCATTTCAAAGGCATTGATAAGTCCTCTGGCGATTGATAC
>JADGED010000042.1:10077-14885 GCA_016744555.1 Desulfuromonadaceae bacterium | reverse complement strand
TGTATATTCTCAAAGCTTCCTCATCTCCAACAGTCGCCGCTATTCTAGTTTTGGCTTTACCTAAAACTGGATTCTTAATCATTATAATAAGGGCGACCTTATTCTTCCTCTTCTTCATCTTCTTCTTTATTGAATGGACCGTTGCTGGCTTTCCTTTCAGCTACTGGCTGTCCTGGCATTGGAACTTTCGTCACAAATTCATTCAATCTGTTTTGATTATCCTTTTAGGTTGATACTATTTATATCTTCTAGTTCTTTTTGTTTAAAATCAAAAACCAGCTCTGGTCTTTGCCTTTCTCAGCAGCTCTCCATCTCTCCGTTAAAGGGTTTGATCTTCTTGGTGTACTTGGTGCCTTGGTGGCAATATTGGTTGTATGTTCATAGTGCACTGCCAATGTAGCATGGCGCATGATATGACAACAACTCTACAAGATGGACTTTTATTATAGTTTTATGCTAATTTTCGCAACCGTATTTATCCCATTAAAATGAACCATTTTATTAAACTTAATTATTGCCGAGTTTTTTGCTGAATAGCCCTTTACTATGGTGACCTGATGCTGAAAAAAGTTGGTATCTACGCGAAAAAGAACCATCCAGATGTCGAACAAATTGCAACCGATATCTGTCGACGGTTTGCCCCAGAAAAAATCGAAGTATTACTTGAAGATAGCCTTGCTGAACAGATAGGGCAAGTTAATGGCTATGCTGGTGATGAAATCCCGGCATTAGTGGATTTGATCATTGTCCTGGGTGGTGATGGAACACTGATTTCAGTAGCGCGCCTTATTGGTGAATATGATGTCCCAATTGTCGGGGTCAATTTAGGTCAGTTAGGTTTTTTAACTGAAATTACAAGTGACGAGCTTCCTGCAATGTTGGATCGTATCCTCACTGGCGATTATCAAGTCAATGAACGGATGATGATCGACGCTTCGATACATAGGAATGGTAAGGAAATTGGAAAGTTTACTGTCCTTAACGATGTTGTCATCAATAAAGGGGCGTTAGCCCGGATTATCGATATGGAGACATATGTCGATGGTCGCTACTTGACCAGCTATAAAGCTGACGGTTTGATTGTTTCTACCCCCACTGGCTCAACTGGGTACAATCTTGCGGCCGGTGGCCCTATCATTTATCCCGATATTAATAGTCTTCTCATCTCTCCTATATGCCCCCACATGCTTACTAATCGCCCAATTATGGTTTGGAGCCGTTCAGTAATAGAGATAGATGTGAAATTTGAAAATGATGTGGTGTTTTTTACTGCTGATGGCCAAGTCGGACGAAAATTATTACCCGGTGATAGGGTTAAGGTGCAACGATCTGAGTCACGGACTAAATTAGTAGCAAGTCCAAGTAAGGACTATTTCGAAATATTGCGCACTAAACTAAGTTGGGGGGAGAGGTGATAGGAGCAAGGAACAAGGATAACGGAGCAAGGATAACAGCTGAACCAAGATTTTTAAACCTTGAACCTTGTACCTTTAACCTTTGTCCTATCTTTTAATCATGCTGACAGATTTAATTATCAAGAAGTTTGCAATTATAGATAATCTGCATGTTAATTTTCGTTCTGGATTTAATGTCCTTACCGGAGAAACGGGTGCAGGTAAGTCGATTATAATTGATGCTGTAACTCTTTTGCTTGGTGGCCGCGCACGTGGTGATGTAATCCGGACCGGCGAAGAAGAGGCGACGGTAGAAGCGATTTTTGCCCTTGCAGTTGAAAGCCCGTTGCTGGAGAAATTACATTCTGCTGGGCTCGATAATGGCGATGAATTGCTAGTACGTAGGATTGTTGCTAGGTCGGGGAAAAATCGAATATTTATTAATGGCTCTGCTGTCTCTTTGACCCAGTTGCGGGAATTGATCGGCGGACTGGTAAATATTTATGGACAGAATGAACATCAAAGCTTGCAACGGACTGAAACTCATTTGGATATGTTGGATGATTTTTCTGGGCTGCAAGAGCCACTATCTTCCTACCAAGTAGCATTTAGTAAATATTCACAACTACAAAAACAGCTTGCTAGTCTAAATTTGGCTGAGCGTGAGCGGCAACAACGTCTTGATATGCTGATTTTTCAGCAGCAGGAGCTAACTAATGCACAGCTTAAAGTTGGCGAAGATGATGAGTTGGAGCAAGAACGATCTTTGCTACAACATGCAGAAAAGCTTACAACTGCAACGGTTGGAGGTTACGATAGTCTGTATGGTGGTCAGCAAGCGGTGTGTGAGAAAATAACCTTGGTAGCTAATCAGCTTGATGCTTTGGAACTAATAGATCCACGTTTAGGTGAACTAGCAAAATCGCTACAAAGTAGCTTGTATAGCATTGAAGACATCGCTTCTGAATTGCGTAATTACTCTGAGAAGCTTGACTTTGAGCCACAGCGCCAACAGCATGTTGAAGATCGCTTGGCATTGCTTTCGAGCCTAAAAGGTAAATACGCACCAACGGTTGCGGAGTTACTAGAGTATTTAGCGCAAATTACCATTGAGCTGAATGACTTAAGTGATATAGATGGACGCAGGGAGCAACTGCAGCAACAATTGATACAGCAGAAAGGACAATTGTTGCAATCTGCTGGCAAACTAAGTGAATACCGTAAGCAGGGTGCGAAAGAGTTATCCGCAGCAGTAGAGAATGAGTTGAGTCAATTAGCAATGCCACGGGCCGCTTTTTCTGTTCATATGGTACCGCTGTCAGAGCCGACAATTAACGGCATGGAGGATGGTGAGTTTTATCTCGCTGCAAATCCAGGTGAGCAAGCACAGCCATTAGCGAAGATTGCATCGGGCGGTGAATTATCAAGAATTATGTTGGCTCTAAAGCGAAGCGTTCCAGCGGGTGACAAAGTTGGAACGTTGATTTTTGACGAGGTCGATGCTGGCATAGGTGGTGAAGCGGCAACTGCTGTAGGTGAAAAAATTAGTCGCTTAGGTAAAGGTTTACAGGTTTTATGCGTTACCCACTTACCGCAAGTTGCTGCATTTGCTGACTACCATTATAGAGTTGAAAAACAAGAAAATAATGGGCGCACTACTACTGCATTGCGGCTTTTAGTTGGTGGCGATAGGGCTAAAGAGATGGCGCGGATGTTGGGCGGATCTCAGGTTAGTGATCAGACTTTGGCCCACGCAAATGAGCTGATAGAAAGATCTCGTGCTTTGGTTAATGTTTAGCTTTGGGTAAGAGCTCGTTGCTAAGGTGTCGCTTTATAAACATAACTTATTACACAAATATAAAGATTTGTTGCGATTAATCTTTTGCCGTGTTATTTATATGCGGTCTTCTTGGTATATAGTAATAGTGGGAGTTGGGTGTTTTGGCCAAACGTTTTTCTATAATCGTCATCCCTGAGAGTAGTAATAGGGTAAAACGTCTGCAGGTTAGCAGCGGGATTATTAAGTCTGCGGTGTGTGGTGGCGTTATAGTTTCCGCCTTGTTTGCGTTTTTTACCTATAGTTACTTTAGTTATAGTGTAGATCATAATGAGCTACAAAGATTACGTGTAGTTACTAGTCAACAGCGACAAACACTGCATGGCTTGGTAGCTGATTTGGATGAGGTCCAACAGCAAATGTATTCACTGCAGGAAACTGAGGCGCGGGTGATGCAGTTAGCAAAATTGGAAAATGTGCCCAAGGAAATTCCGATTGCTATTGGTGGTATCGCTGAAGTTAGCTCAAGCTTAGAAGTAGATAGTGTTCAGCGGCAGATAAATAAATTGCAGGTAGAAATAGAGCTGCGTAGGCAAAGTCAAGAAGGGGTGCGTAACCTTCTTAATGATCAGGTTTCTCTTCATCGTGCTACCCCTAAGGGTTGGCCAACCAAAGGTTGGGTGACATCCTATTTTGGCATGCGGGAGTCGCCATTTACCGGTAAAAGAGTGATGCATGAGGGGCTTGATATCGCTGCGAATATAGGGACTCCTGTGTTTGCTACCGCTGATGGAGTGGTTGCGCGAGTTAAGTATTCTGCTGGATACGGGAAAATGATAATTATTGATCATGGTTATGGCTATCGCACCATATTTGGACACAATTCTAAAATTGTGGCTAAGGCAGGCCATAGGGTTAAGCGTGGAGATTTAATTGCAAAGGTCGGAAATACTGGAAAGTCAACTGGCTCTCACCTCCATTATGAATTGCAATTGAATGGAGTCCCTATTGACCCTCGAAAAACCCTTTGATTTTTCTTATTGCTGTTAGGTAACGTCTAATAATTACAACGTTTTATCATTTCTTAAATGCTTGTTAGAGCTTCTTTCCCTGTGCTACTATGTCGCCGATTGTCATCTTAATGATGATAAATCGGTTTTTTTTATGGTACTTATTTAATAATGTTCAAGCTTTAGTCTTTAAGGGGCTAAATCTAGGAAAGAGCATGTTGTATGTACCGCTCTTGTCAGTTTGATTATTTATTGCCCCAAGCTAAGCAACAGCTGAGGGTTATGGAGTCTTGAAATAACCATGATTGGTAAATTATTAAAAAAAATTGTCGGTGACAAAAACGATCGTGATCTGAAAAAATTACAGCCAGTGGTCGATCAGGTAAACTCTATTGAAGCCGAATACGAAGCGCTTACGGATGAGCAGTTACAAGGGAAAACTATCGAATTCCGGCAGAGGTTGGAAGCTGGTGAAGATTTAGATAGTTTATTACCAGAGGCGTTTTCGGTTATTCGTGAGGCAAGTAAGCGTGTTCTTGGTTTGCGTCCGTTTGATGTGCAGTTGATTGGTGGGATGGTTCTTAATAGCGGTAAAATTGCTGAGATGAAGACCGGAGAGGGTAAGAC
>JADGED010000042.1:0-10067 GCA_016744555.1 Desulfuromonadaceae bacterium | reverse complement strand
GGTAAGACCTTGATGGCGACCCTACCAATTTATTTAAATGCATTAAGCGGAAAAGGTGTTCACGTTGTTACCGTTAATGATTATTTGGCTTCACGTGATGCCGAGTGGATGGGGCAGATATACCGTTTTCTCGGTTTAACAGTCGCCTGTATCGTTCATGGCTTAGATGATTCGCAGCGTAAAGAAGCTTATGCTGCCGATATTACTTATGGCACAAATAATGAGTTTGGTTTCGATTACCTGCGTGACAACATGAAGTTTGATCTGGACGATTATGTCCAGCGTGAACTCCATTACGCCATTGTTGATGAGGTCGATTCCATTTTGATTGATGAAGCGCGAACCCCATTGATTATCTCTGGGCCAAGTGAATCTTCCAGTGATCTGTATTATGTTGTTGATCGGGTAATCCCTCGCCTTAAGCAAGGGGAGATAATTGAAGAGCGTGATGGTAAAATTGGTCAGGCGACTAAAACTCACACCGGCGACTTTACGGTTGATGAAAAAGCAAAAACATCAGCATTGACTGAGGCTGGTGTTGCTACCATTGAAAAATTGCTAGATGTCGATAACTTGTATGAACCGCAAAATATAGAATTGTTACACCATGTTGATCAAGCGTTGAAGGCTCATGCACTGTTTAAGCGTGATGTCGATTATGTTGTCCAGGAAGGTGAAGTTCATATCGTTGATGAATTTACCGGACGCTTGATGCCAGGTAGACGTTGGAGCGATGGGCTGCATCAGGCAGTGGAAGCCAAAGAAGGGGTTAAGATTGCCAACGAAAATCAAACATTGGCAACCATCACCTTCCAGAATTATTTCCGCATGTACGAAAAATTGGCTGGTATGACCGGAACTGCTGAAACTGAAGTAGTTGAGTTCCGTGAGATCTATAATCTCGATGTTGTCGTTATCCCGACTAATCGGCCGATGCAACGTAACGATATGGCCGATGTTATTTATAAAACCGAAAAAGAAAAGTTCTTGGCCTTGATAGAGGATATTGTCGAATGCCACAAGGTTGGGCAGCCGGTTTTGGTCGGTACGATCACTATTGATAAGTCTGAAATCCTTTCGGCTTTATTGAAGAAACGTGGGGTTCCTCATCATGTGCTAAATGCAAAACAGCATGAGCGAGAAGCCTATGTTGTAGCTCAGGCGGGAAGCAAGGGGGCGGTAACCATTGCTACCAATATGGCTGGTCGGGGAACCGATATTGTCCTTGGTGGTAACCCCGAAATGATGGCACGGGAAGAAGCTTCCAGCGCTGCTGATCCAGAAGCCAGATTTGCAGAATTGCTACCGTCCTATGTTGAGCGCTGCAAGGTCGATAAGCAAGAGGTTCTCGATGCTGGTGGGCTCTATATTCTTGGAACTGAGCGGCACGAATCACGCCGGATCGACAATCAGTTGCGCGGAAGATCCGGTCGTCAAGGGGACCCAGGTAAAAGCCATTTTTACCTCAGCCTTGAAGATGATTTGCTCAGAATCTTTGGTTCACAACGAGTTGCCTTTATTATGGAAAAGCTGAAGCTTCCAGAGGGGGAACCGATTGAGCACGGAATGATCAGTAAGGCGATCGAAAATGCCCAGAAGAAAGTTGAGGCTCATAACTTTGATATTCGTAAACATTTGATCGAGTACGATGATGTTATGAACCGCCAACGTGATGTTATTTATAAGCAACGGCGAGAGGTTCTCGGTGGTGAACAGCTTCAGGAGACCTATCGGGGGATTGTTGCTGATACTGTAGCTGATATGGTGACAACGTTTTGCCCCGATAAAAGTTCTGCTGCTGATTGGGATACTGATCGCTTAGCTACAGATTTTTATAGCCAATTCAACTTTCCTGCTGACCTTAGTGCCGTCGAGACCGGAGTAAAAGCTGATGAGCTGGAAGCAGAGTTAAACTTGCAGGCCAATAATTATATAGCGGCCAAGGAAGAAGAGTTTAGCAGCCCAATAATGGAACATTTGATGCGGATTTTATTACTGCAGACAATTGACGGGCAGTGGAAAGATCACCTTCTTTCGGTAGACCACCTTAAAGAGGGGATCGGCTTACGTGGTTATGGACAGAAAAACCCAAAAGAGGAGTACAAACGCGAAGCCTACAGTTTATTTATGGAAATGATGGGACGTGTGCGTGAAGAGGTGCTGCAAAAAATCTTCCGTATTCAACTAGCGCGTGATGAAGATGTTGAGCGGATGGAAGCGCAACAGCGGCAGCAAAAAATATCGATGAACCGTAATGTCGATGAAGAACAAGTAAAGAAACCGACTACACGTGACGAAGACAAAGTTGGGCGTAACGATTCTTGCCCGTGTGGCAGTGGTAAAAAATACAAAAAATGTTGTGGAAAATAGGAACTAAATAACCTCAATGAATGACCAACAGCCAAAACCAGCAATTTTGCTGATTGACGACGTGCCGCTAATTCTTGACCTTCTAGAAGATATTCTTGAAGAGCTCGATTGTAAGGTATTACGTTCGGAAACTGGTACTGGGGTTACAAAGATTCTCGACCAAGAGAAAGTGTCAGTGGTTTTTTGTGATGTTGCCTTGCCAGATATTAATGGGGTTAATGTGTTGCGGATGATCAAGCAACATACCCCAGAAATTCAAGTGATTATGATATCTGGGCAGCAAGATTTTAATGTTGCTAGGCAGGTTTTGCGTGAACGTGCCCTCGATTATTTGGTCAAGCCTTTTTCCCAAGAAGAAGTCCTAAGTTCAGCTCGACAGGGAGTGGTTTCGTATTTCCATGCAGTGCATCAAAATGAATCTAGGTTAGAGGCACAGCGACGTATGGCCGATCTTATTTTGCTCAAGCAGGTCGGTGAAACCGCTAATTCAGGGAATGATTTACAGCAATTGTTTGATCAGATTATCGATTCAATTGTACGTTCTACTGGGGTAGAAGTAGCTTCGTTGATGCTTCTTAAGGATGATGGATTATTACATATAGCTGCAGCTCATGGTTTGTCTAATGATATTATTGGTAAGGTTAGGGTGGCTACAGGGGAAGGTATCTCTGGTCATGTTTTAGCTACTGGTGAGCCAGTATTAGTCCCAAATATAGATGAAGATAACCGCTTTAAAAGTCTTGATGGCGGACTACGTTATAAAAATCAATCGTTACTTTCTGTGCCAATTTATGTTCGTGACGTAATGGTTGGCGTTATTAATATTAATAACAAAACTTCCGGTTATCCGTTTGATTTGGAAGATCAGAATCTATTGATGGCTATCGCTAACCAGGTTGCCTTGGCGATGGAAAACTTTGAACTTGTTGGTAACATGCGCCACCAAGCGCAAATTTTAGAACGTACCAACGAGGAATTGGTTAGAGTTAACCGCGCTCGGACTAGATTGGTCTGTAATTTATCTCATGAATTAAAAACACCGCTAACTTCAATAATGGGATATGTCGATTTATCGCTCTCATTTTTTAATAAACTCTCAGAGGATGAAATTAAAGAAAATCTCCATGAGGTTCGTGATGAAGGGCGCCACCTCGAAAAGTTGATTACCGGAATGTTGCGTCTGTTCTCAATTGAGTCAGAGCGGGAAGCTTGGCGTTGGAAATCGTTTGGAGTTCCGTGGTCAATTGCCGATGCGTTGCAGTACTTTAATCCGAAAATGGACGAGCGTAAATTAATCACAGAAATAAATATAGAGGATGATTTGCCCGAAATTTATGGTGATCCGGAAAAATTTGCTATGGCTTTTAATGCTCTAATTGATAATGCGGTCAAGTTTAACCGTGAAGGTGGATTGTTGCAGATTACTGCTAAAGCTCAAGTCGTTGAAGAATTAGAGTATATATCTTTACGCATCTTCAACCAAGGGCAGACTATTCCGCCGCGTGCTCACGAGGCAATTTTCGATTCGTATACGCAGTTAGGGGATATTGATACTGAAAAGCCTCATGGTGTCGGCATCGGGTTAGCACTTGCCAAGGTCGTAATTGACCGGATGCGCGGCGATATTTTCTTGGAGGAATTAGAGGAAGAAGGTACGTGTTTTGGTCTTATGTTACCAACAGAATCATCTTATAATGTTTTAAAGGCTTAAATTATGGATATCGTCGATGTGCCTGCGGGCTTTAAGTACTCTGGTCTTGCCAGTGGAATTAAAAAAACAGAAACTCTAGATTTAGGTTTGATTGTTTCTGCTGTACCAGCTGCTTGTGCAGGGGTTTTTACTACAAATAAAGTGATTGCAGCACCGTTACAATTAACCAAGCCGAATATTTCCCAAGGTAAGTGCCAAGCAATTTTAGTTAATAGTGGTAACGCCAATGCTTGTACTGGCACCGCCGGCATGCAAGTAGCAAAGACTACAATTGAATTGGTAGCAGAAAAATTATCTATTAACGCTGATTTAGTTGCTGTTGCTTCTACTGGAGTAATTGGTGAACAATTGTCTCTGCAACCATTTGAAAATAATATGGCGCAATTGGTAGAAGGTTTATCGGTAAACAATGCTTCCATTGTTGCTGAAGCTATGATGACTACGGATGCATTTTCAAAAACTGCTACTGCACGTGAAAGCGGTGCAACTAATTATAAGATTCTCGGCTTAGCAAAAGGGGCGGGGATGATTCATCCAAACATGGCAACCATGCTGGGTTTTGTCCTTACCGATGCATCAATCTCTAGCGAGTTAATGCAAGCCTTATTGCCAGAAGCGGTGCAAAAAAGCTTTAATTCCATCACTGTAGATGGTGATACTTCGACCAATGATATGGTGTTGATTTTAGCAAATGGAGCAGCAGATTCACCCAAGATTGAGCCAGGTACCGAAGCGGCTGAACGGTTCGGTCGCCACTTAGAGCGGGTTTTGCTAGATCTTGCTAAAATGATTGTTAAGGATGGTGAGGGCGCCAGCAAACTAGTAGAAATTAAAGTAGTTGGTGCGCAAAACCCGAAGTCGGCAAGGGCGGTTGCTCGTTCCGTGGCCACTTCATCACTGGTTAAAACCGCATTTTTTGGTGAAGATGCCAATTGGGGCAGAATAATTGCTGCAGTTGGTTATTCTGGTATTGATATTGATCAAAATAAAATCGATATCAGCTTTAACCAGGTTCCCGTCGCCATTAATGGTCTTTTTGCTGGCGATGAACAAGAAGTTGCAGCAACTAAAGNAATGCAACTTAGTGAGTTTGTTGTAACTATTGACCTTCATCAAGGGGACAAAGAGGCAAGTTATTACACTTCCGATCTTGGCTATGAATATATAAAGATAAATGCCGATTATCGAACCTGATATCTTCTGCGCCACTGCCAAAGTATATACTCATGTTTGAACGAATAATATTAATTGTCCTTGATGGTGTTGGTGTTGGTGCACTGCCTGATGCTGGTAAATATGGTGATCAAGACGCTGCAACTTTGCAGCATGTAGCTACCGCCAATGGTGGGCTTAAGTTGCCATGTATGGAGCAGTTAGGTTTAGGTCTGATTACCCCAATTAATGGTGTAAACCCAGTTTCTAATCCCGCCGGATGCTGGGGTAAAATGGTTGAACAAAGTGCCGGCAAAGATTCAGTTACCGGTCATTGGGAATTATCTGGAGTGGTTTTAGAGGAACCTTTTGCGACTTTTCCTGATGGCTTTCCTGCTGCAATCATTGAGGCATTTACTCGGACGATAGGGTTGGAACCTTTGGGGAACGTTGTTGCCAGTGGAACCGATATCCTTTTTGAGTTAGGTGAAGAGCATATAGCTACAGGGCGTCCAATCGTTTACACAAGTAGCGATTCCGTATTGCAGATAGCGGCCCATGAAGACGTTATTTGCCCTGATCAGCTTTATTCTATTTGTCGTCAGGTTGAAAAAATTCTGTTGCCATATAATGTTTGCCGGGTAATTGCTCGGCCATTTACCGGGACCAATGCTAGTAATTTTACTAGGACTTCTGGGCGGCACGACTTTTCTCAATTGCCGCCAGCATTGACAGTGCTGCAATTATTGCAGCAACATGGTGTGCCAACATGTGGAATCGGCAAAATTGGCGACTTGTTCGCAAACCAGGGGCTAGAAGAATCATTTCCTACCAGCAATAATGAAATGGGTATGGAGACGATTCTTAAAGTACTGAACAAAAATAAACGTGGCTTGATTATGGCTAACTTGGTAGATTTTGATATGCTTTATGGACACCGGCTAGACAGTGCAGGGTTTGCTAGTGCATTAGAAGCATTTGATGCCTGGTTGCCTGAGTTGTTACATCAGCTTTCTTCTACAGATTTATTGATGATAGTTGCAGATCATGGTTGTGATCCAACTACGGTGGGAACTGATCATAGTCGCGAATATGTACCCTTGTTGGTGTCTTCACCTAAAATATTAACGACAATAGAGTTGGGAACAAGAGCAAGCTTTGCCGATGTTGGAGCAACCATAGCCGAAAATTTTGCACTGTCTTTTGCTAGGGGCAGAAGTTTCCTTTCAAGTTTGCATTGAGTTTATATATATGGAGGTCAAAATGTTAAATAGATTTTTTATGTTTTTATTTGGTGTGGTAATGGTTTTTTCTGTCTTAGTTTCTCCTTGTGCATGGGCATTGGAGCTACGAGTTGCTGATGGAATAATTACAACCGCTATTGAAAAGCAAATGCCGGTTGATAATATTGATTCATATAGTGCTGATTTCGGCAAGTTGTATTGTTTTACTCGAATTGTTGGTGCCGAGGTTGACACTACTGTTACTCATGTTTGGTACTATCAGGATAGCGAGATGGCACGTGTCGAATTGCGGGTAGGATCTGGTGATTGGCGTACCTATTCTTCCAAGCGTTTTTTGCCGCAGTGGGCTGGGGAGTGGCGAGTTATCGTTTTGGATGGTGAAGAAAATAAAATAGCATCTATTCCATTCTCGCTAGAGTAGTTGGTTAATATTGTTGTTTTGTGTTTTGGGTGTTTTTCAATGTAGCTTTTCTTTAGGTGGTGTTAGTGGATGAATATTAAACATTCGTTAGAAGCTATTGAAACACACACCCTTTCTCCTTATGCATGTTTGAGTTCTAGTAGTCTTGGGCGCCAATTAACAACAAAGCAATGCTCGATTCGTACCGTGTTTCAGCATGATCGCGATCGAATATTACACAGCAAGTCGTTTCGACGCTTAAAAGATAAAACTCAGGTATTCCTTTCTCCAGAAGGTGATCATTATCGAACTCGGTTGACTCATACCCTTGAAGTTTCACAGGTCGCCAGAACCATTGCGCGCGCGCTACGCCTAAATGAAGATCTTACCGAGGCGATAGCCCTAGGGCACGACTTGGGGCATACCCCGTTTGGGCATGTTGGTGAGCGAGTGTTGAATCGGTTGGTTCCTGATGGATTTCGCCATGTTCAGCAAAGCTTGAGAGTTGTAGACTTGCTGGAAAAAGACGGCAAAGGGTTGAACCTTACCCATGAAGTTCGGGATGGAATCCTTAAGCATTCAAAGGGGCAAGGTGGTCTACTGACACCAGATGAAAAATCTCGAGCGATAACACTTGAAGGTCAAGTTGTCAGGCTGGCTGATATTATTGCATACGTAAGTCATGATCTTGATGATGCAATTCGTGGCGAAGTTATCACTATTGGCAATATTCCTAATGATATTTCTTCGATAGTTGGTACAAGTCACTCCTGTCGGATTGACACAATGGTGCGAGACTTAATTACGACATCGCTCAAGTCTGATGGTAGTTGTGTCACCCTCTCGGTTGAAATGGATGAAGCTATAAGGTCTTTGCGCGACTGGTTGTTTCAGAATGTGTATCAAGCTGAATCGGTGCAGTCCGAATTTAATAAAGCGGCTCATTTATTACAGGAACTATTTTTCTATCTATGTGAGCATGAAGCATTTTTCTTAAAAAGCGGAGGACGCCGGTACCCTGATGATAGTCTTTCAACTTCTGTCGCTGACTTCATTGCTGGAATGACCGACCGCTTTGCCTTGACCCTCTATCGGAAATGTTTCCTCCCACAACCATGGAAAAGTGTTTGATGTGTTAACGTTTATTGGAGTTTCTTGATAAAGCCTTGACAGTCTATATTCACTATGCTAGCTTTTGCTGTGTTTTCCTTGAAAAATCAACGAGTTCGCATAGTTCTAGAGGTCTTATGTCCAAGATAGAAGGCAAAAAGTTGGTTTTTCGTCTTGGTGAAGTTGGTTTTCTCATCGACTTAAATTCCGTAGTTGAAGTTGTTGAGGATACTTCCAAGCTACTCGATTTTGAATGTAATGATATTAGCTGTGGAATTGTTTCATCTATGCGTTACCGTCAGGTCATGATTCCAGTAGTTGATCCAACCCTTAAGTTGAATATTTTATCACCAGTAAAATTAAGCGATAAAACAGCTATTGTTTTGCATGGAGTTGAAGGTCGTTGGGCATTTTTGGTTGACCTGGTTGAAAATATAGTGGAGGCAAGTAAGTTTAATGCCTGTTGTTTATCAGCAATGTTGCAGCATGCAGCACTTGGATTTTATTCTCAAGTGAAACTTTTAAACGATGAACCGTTGATTGTTATGGAGCCAGATAACTATTATGGTGCCACTGTTGCTGCATGAAAAAAGTTGGGTTGTTTCACATTGGGGAGTTTGCATTTGCCCTTTCACTGGAATGTATAGTGAAAATAGTGCAGAGTGCAAAGCTGTATAAGTTTCCAAGTTTGCCCATGTTAGTCTCTGGTGTGCTGGTGAATGATAATTCTCTGGTGCCACTGATTGATAGTGTTTGCGTTTACGGAGCTAAAGTAACGCAAAGCGAACTAGCATCAAGTTACCAAGTATTAGTTTCTACCGAGTACGGAGTTGTTGCTCTACCTGCAAATTTGTCGGGTAAAATAGTTGCTACTACAAAAGGTGAGTTTCTAGAGTTAACAGATGATGTAGATATTATTGGTGCAGTTGGTAAGTTTTTGTTTGCAAGTGATGAATATTATATTCTCGATGTTAATAGTTTAGCAAAAGAGATGACCCAGGGGATTTGGCAGAGTCAGCCTGATACCGGTGGTGCGAGGAGGCATCAATGATGAAAAAAATACTGTTGGCCGATGATAGTATAACCATCCAAAAAGTCGTCGGGATTATCTTTTCAACAGAAGATTATCAGCTTGAAATGACCAATGACGGTGATAGTGCTTTTGATAAGGCATTAGCTAATGAGCCGGACCTGGTTATTGCAGATATTTCGATGCCTGGAAAAGATGGGTTTGAATTGTGCCGAGCGATTAAAAGTGAACCCGCCTTAGCAAACACTTCGGTTTTACTTCTTCCCGGTATCTTTGATCAATTTGATGAAGAAAAAGCTGCAGAGGTTTGTGCCGACGGTTGGCTAGTTAAGCCTTTTGAGTCACAAGCGTTGCTTACTAAAGTTGCCGAGTTGCTTGCTGCTGAACCAGCAAAAATGGCTGGTGTTAGTGATTCTACGCCACCACCTACAGTACCAGTTGAAGCCATTGATGATGTAGATGTTGTAGCTCCTATAGTTGAATCTACAACTCCTGTGCTCGATAATGATGAAGCCTCAATTGATGAAACTGTGCTTGGCCTTGATACTATGGATGATACTCCCCCTGATTTGGCCGAAGAATCAGCTGATGATATTTGGGATGCGGTATCGTTTTCTGAAGAGGATTTACAAGAGCAAGAATTTGAGCCAGAAGAAGAGTCAGGGAGTGAAGTTTCATTAGCACCTGAGGTCGCCAAGGATCTAACTGATGTTGATGCTAGTATTGCCATTGAGGAAGATTTTGAAGCGTTAAGTGAGCCAGATTCAACTGGCCATATAGGGCCAGATGAAGAAGTGATTTCAGCTTTTGCTGCTGATAGTGTAGATAATGTCGATTTCTCAGCATTTGATGATTCTGAAGAAGATTTATCCGAGACTCTTTTGGAAAGTAATGACGATGGTGCTTATTTTGTCGAAGAAAGCGTAGACGAGCCTTTAGAGTTGTTGAATAATGAGCCAGAGCCAGAGCCAGAGGCAGAGCCAGAGCCAGAGCCAGAGCCAGAGCCAGAGCCAGAGCCAGAGACAGAACCAGAACCAGAACCAGAACCAG
>JADGED010000424.1 GCA_016744555.1 Desulfuromonadaceae bacterium | reverse complement strand
TCCTAATACAGATGTTGTGGTAGGAAATATTGCAACCGCTGAAGCAGCAAAGTTTTTAGTAGAAAACGGAGCAGATGCAGTAAAAGTAGGAATTGGTCCTGGATCAATTTGTACTACTAGAATTGTTGCAGGAGTTGGATTTCCACAATTATCAGCAGTAATGGAAGTTGCTAATGCATTAAAAGGAACAGGAATTCCGGTTATAGCAGATGGAGGAATAAAATACACAGGTGATATTCCAAAAGCAATTGCAGCGGGAGCCGATTGTGTGATGTTAGGGTCTTTACTAGCAGGAACAAAAGAATCGCCAGGTGAAACAATTATCTACGAAGGAAGAAAATTTAAGACATATAGAGGAATGGGTTCTTTAGAAGCAATGCAAAAAGGTTCTAAGGATAGGTATTTTCAGGATGCTGAAGATGATATTAAAAAATTAGTTCCTGAAGGAATTTCAGGAAGAGTTCCATATAAAGGATTTTTAGGAGAAGTAATCTATCAAATGG
>JADGED010000423.1 GCA_016744555.1 Desulfuromonadaceae bacterium | reverse complement strand
CCAAAGTAATAAATCCAAACAAGGCAATAAAAGGGTAGCCTTCGGCTGCAATAACTTGATTATTATTTTTCATAAGTAGTTCCTCAAAAGTTATCCTAACCTGCTACACCTTTTGCACCTCGCCCAATAGCAACTGGACCAGAGCGAACTACCTCTTTAAGCCCCATAGGGCGCAACAACTCTAAGATGCCGTCAATTTTAGCGGGTACACCAGTAATCTCAATTGTATATGACTTTGGCGTTACATCTACAACCTTAGCCCGAAAAATGTCAACAATTCTTAACGCTTCAGCTCTATTTTCCGGGTCAGTTGAGACCTTAATCATAGCAAGTTCACGCTGCAAAAAATCTTCACTAGTAAAATCCAAAACCTTGATTGTAGAAATCAATTTATTTAGCTGCTTATTGATTTGCTCCAAAATTCTGTCATCGCCAGTAGTGACAATTGTCATACGAGAAAGTTCAGGATCCATCGCTGGTGCGACAGAAAGGCTTTCAATGTTAAAC
>JADGED010000422.1 GCA_016744555.1 Desulfuromonadaceae bacterium | reverse complement strand
GGTTCTGTCACCCTTATCGCTAAAGGTCACCTCTACTTGAGCTGCCTCGATGATGGTGGTTTTCTGGCTATATCGAGAAAATGTACTCATTTAGGCTGTGCTGTCCCATGGAGTGTCGAGCGCAAACAATTTGAATGTCCATGTCATGCCTCACTCTTCGATATCACCGGTCAGGTCCTCAAGTCTCCGGCACCAAGGTCTCTGGATCTGTATTCTGTCAGTTTTGCAAAAGACATGGTCATGATTAATATCAGCAACCCCATCAAGCGAACCGGTTTTACCCGTGAACAACTGGTTTATGCCCCGAAACCAGGCTAGAGAAATGCAGAACTGGAAGATATCCGGAATTATCGCAACGCTGATAATTATTGTTTCTTTGCCGCTTTATACGCTTAAAGAAATTGATCGACTGAGCATCACTGAAGAGGTTCAAGCGGCTGCCTTTGTCGGCAGTGAGGCCTGCGCTGAATGCCATAGGCATGAATATAAAGAGTGGCAACAGTCTCAC
>JADGED010000421.1 GCA_016744555.1 Desulfuromonadaceae bacterium | reverse complement strand
TGCTGGGAGTTGGGGGCATGCAGTTATTTAAAGCGGAAGTCCCTGGACCCACAGCCGATAGATTAAAGCCCCGCATTCAAGATACCGCTAAAATGCTCTGGGGTGTTTATGTTCTGTTAACTATGGTTGAAACCCTGTTGCTTATGTTTGGTGGAATGAGTTTTTTTGATGCTCTTTGCCACTCTTTTGCGACTTTAGCTACAGGTGGTTTTTCAACTCAGAATGGTTCAATAGCCGCTTATGACAGCAGCTATATCGACGGCGTAATAACTTTATTTATGATTCTTGCGGGGATCAACTTTGCCCTCCATTTTCAGATGTTACGTGGGAGGGTTAAAGAGTTTTTTCAGAGCGAAGAGTTGCGTGTTTACCTGGGTATCATTCTGGTTGCAACACTTGTCATCATGTATTTCAATTGGACTGATGGAATCTATCAGCAAATTGGGGAAAATTTGCGTTACTCCATCTTCCAAGTCTCTTCAATAATAACGACGACTGGGTTTGGAAC
>JADGED010000420.1 GCA_016744555.1 Desulfuromonadaceae bacterium | reverse complement strand
CCAATGACTATCTCACTCCCGCCGAAAGACTCAGGCCTTAGCGCAAGCAGAAATATTGACGAAAAAATGGCTGCAAGTAAAATACGCTTCATCTTAATTCTCCTTATATAGCTATATTGCTGATTTATTGGTGTTTAAATCTAACGGTTCATGATAACCGGCGGCGACGCGAGCTTGCGTGAACTACCGAGTTGTTCAAATTAAAAAACAGACGCATTTTCCGTCAGATTGATTGCATGGTTGAACGAAGCCGCTATCGCGGCGGAAAAATCAAAGTCACAAACACTTCTGATCATATAATCAGGGTATAACTCCTCTGAATAGCCCAATGCCGGGTCTCATTCTTCCCGAAGGAGTTTACCATGGATTTATCTGAACAATCCCGCTTTGATGATCTGTACCAGCGTCACCTGCGAATGTTGAAACTGCAGGGCAAGAGTGTGAAGACTATCGATGTTTATGCACGTGCAGTTCGACGTGTTGCCAAACATTTTAATTGCTGCCCTGACC
>JADGED010000041.1 GCA_016744555.1 Desulfuromonadaceae bacterium | reverse complement strand
GCGGGATGGAGCAGTCTGGTAGCTCGTCGGGCTCATAACCCGGAGGCCGGGGGTTCAAATCCCTCTCCCGCAACCAAAAAAAATCAAGGAGATTGCATTAAGTTGCAATCTCCTTTTTTTTCGACAACAAATCCAAGAACCCTCTCCGTTAGCAAAAAGATACCACGGCGCCGCAAATCATCCTCACAGTTAGCACCAAACACAATTTCCTAATTGAATAATACATCTATGGTATAATTGCGACAAATGTCCCCTTTAACGCATGGAGAGAAATATGCCTGAAGACCTAAAGCTGGCCGCTAAGGTCCATTATGCGTTCCTGCCCGATAACTACGAAGACAAGCGGCTAAAGATTGCGATAAACCAACTGCCTCTTTGTACTATCGGTGGAGACTACTGCAGTATTCTTCACCTGAATAAAGACCGTATCTTAGTTAGTATCTGCGATGCAGTCGGTCATGGGGTTTCAGCTGCGCTTTTTGCAGCACGGATCAACACCTATGTCCTCACGCATGCCCGAGAGGATTTGCTGCCATGTGATCTGGTCGCGGGATTAAATGAATACCTTTGTAAACGCTTATCTGAGACCGGAATGTACGCAACATTTTATTCCTTATTGTTGGATTTTGAGTCCAGAACGATGACTCTATCTGGCGCTGCTCACCCGCCAGTCTTACATTTAAGAAAAGATCGAGACAAATGTGATGAGCTAGCGTCAATAACAACCTTTCTCGGCATTGCAGATCCAATGCCGCTTCTTTGTGGTTCAGATCGACTACAGTTAAACTCGGGGGATCGTTTTCTTATTTATACAGATGGCCTTATCGAAGTGGAAAATACTGAAGGAGAGGCGTTTGGGACGGAAAAACTATCCAAGACATTAATTACTAATCGAATCCTCAGTGGCGAGGAATTGAACAAAGCCATTCTAGCGCAAGCAGAATCTTTTGCGGGTGACGGTTTTAGCGATGATCTCTTGCTGATCAGCCTAACAATTAAGTAGCTGCTAGCAGCTTGCAGCCGTCTCCAGAACACGCAAGTTTTTTACTCAGTCGCCCCTTTGCAGAGGCGACCAAATCAGGAGATTAAGTGCATATTTTACGGAAGTGGCTCATCAGTATAAGCAATATTTGCCGCTTCTGACAGATTTCGTTCCAACGGTTTCTTGGCATGAATGTCTTCGACCCAATGGGGGTTCAAAAGTATAGACTTAGCACTAAGAATAACATCTGCATCTTCCAGTGCGGCATCGGCAGTTACTCGGTCAAAAATACCCCCACAAATCATCAGAGGAAGTTCCGTTGCCTCACGCGTCAACTGAGTCATATTCTTATCAGTGCCAAAAGCCTTTTGACTGAAGTCATAGGTGGATACCGAAATAGCGTCAATGGACTCTTGCGAAAGAAATTTAATAATTTGCTGATACTCTGATGCTGAATCAAACAGGGAAACTTCCATATCCGCTATCCCCCAGTTGGAAATTCTAAAAGTCAGCAAACGATCATCAGGAATTGCCACTTTAACTGCGTTAATCACCTCATGGGCAAAGCGGTAGCGATTTTCCAGCGACCCACCATATTGATCGGTACGCTTATTCGAATAAGGTGATAAAAACTGACTTATCAGGTAGCCATGTGCGCCATGAATTTCTATACCATCAAAACCTGCCGCAACTGCACCTTTAGCTGTTTCAACAAACCCAGCAATTACGTGTTCGATATCAAATTGACTCATACTGTCTGGAACGAAATAAGGAGTTCCGGTCAAAGGATTTTTTTGTGTTGGAGTTATGGCACTTGGGGCGATAGTACGATTTGCCGGATTCACCTCTGGCCAAGCCATACGGCCACAATGAAACATCTGCATGATCGCAATTGCCCCCTCATTGCGTATCTTTTCAACCACCGGCTTCCAGGCATCTAGTTGTCGCTGGGTCAACAATCGTGACTGTCCGGGATACCCCTGGGCACTTTCATAATCGGTAATAATGGCCTCTGTATGGACAATACTTACGCCATTTTGTGCTCGTCGGACAAGGAAATCAAAAACATCCTGCCGCGGAATACCATCCGCTCCGGCTGACATTCTAGTCATTGCCGCTACACCTATACGATTTCGCAATTTGAAATTCTTGAGATTAAACGCTGTGAAAAGCTTGTCATTTCCCATAATTCTGTCCCTTCCTTCTCTCAGGTTTTAAATTTCTTTTTTGCTGAAACGCAGCCCCTAAAACCGCCATCCCCTAATCAATCGGTAGCAAAACTCTTGTTTTAACAACTGCTGATAAAATCCTTGAGTCTCAGAATCGGTAGCGTAGCCAACCTTGATACGGCCAATAAACAAAGGGGAAAGGAGATTGGACTTCTCGACTACAGCAAGGCTCTGCTTGGCACCATGATCCAAGTCAATGACTTCACAACTCAATCCTCCCCCATTATCATTAACCCAGGGGACAAACTGACCTGCTATATCTTGGTGCATATACGCATCTATACCAACCGTATCACACCGCTGCAAACCGACAAGGTTATCGAGTAACCGTTGCTCTAAAACAGCCCGAGAATCGTGCTTAAAAGTATTGATGACTTTAACGATAATAAGCCCTACCTCCCCTTCACTTTGAATCCCGATTTTTCTAAAGCTAAAGCAAGATCAGATTTAGTACTTTTTTCAGCAACACGCTGGGTCTTTTCCACCCTCACAGGAGCTTTTTTTACCCGTTCCCGCTGGGGCTGCGGCTCATTGCTGCGCATAGTTAAACCAATCCGTTTGCGCTGTAAATCAACCTCTAACACCCGCACTTGCACCTGCTGTCCAACTTTGACTACGGTATTGGGATCTTTAACAAAACGATCGGCAAGTTGGCTGATATGGACAAGGCCATCCTGATGGACACCGATATCGACAAACGCACCAAAGGCGGCAACGTTGGTTACCACTCCGTTTAGCTGCATCCCCTCTTTGAGGTCTTTGACCTCCATTACATCAGCGCTGAAGCTGGTCGAGACAAAAGTTTCGCGGGGGTCGCGCCCCGGCTTTTTCAACTCGGCGACAATATCGTGCAAGGTCGGCAAACCAACATCGGCAGTCACGTAATCTGCCAGTTTAATCGCATCGACCAGATCTGGTTTGTTAATCAGTTGCTTCAATTCGCTGCCAGCATCAGTTGCCATCTGGGTTACCAATTTATAGCGCTCCGGGTGAACGGCGGTGTTATCGAGAGGCTGCTTACCGCTACGGATACGTAAAAAGCCAGCGGCCTGCTCAAACGCTTTCTTGCCAAAGCGGGGCACCTTTAGCAGCTGCTTGCGCTCGACAAAGGCTCCATTTTCATCCCGATAGTTTACTATTGATTTGGCCACCGACTCCCCCACCCCGGAGACAAAACTCAGCAATGCCCAGCTAGCGGTATTGAGATCAACACCAACATAGTTAACACAGGATTCCACCACTTCGCCCAAAGCTTTTTTCAGTGCCGTCTGACTGACATCATGCTGATACTGCCCGACGCCGATGCTTTTCGGATCGACCTTGACCAGTTCGGCCAGGGGATCTTGCAAACGCCGGGCAATCGAAATCGCCCCCCGCACAGTCAAATCGAGATCGGGAAATTCCTCTCTGGCGATATCTGAGGCTGAATAGACACTGGCACCAGCTTCACTAATCATCACTACCGGCAGCTTTTTGTCTGCCTCTTTCAGGCATTGACGGACAAATTGCTCCATCTCTCGCCCAGCCGTACCATTACCGATAGCCACCATCTCCACCTGATGATTTTCAAGCAACTGCATTAACTGCTGGCGGGCTAAATCAACCTGCCCCCGCCCGGTATGAGGGTAGATGGTCGCATGTTCCAAAAAACGCCCAGTCTGATCAACCACCGCCAATTTTGAACCGGTACGCAACCCTGGATCGACCCCAAGGACCCGATAGCTTCCCGCCGGTGGCGCCAACAATAGATTACGCAGATTTTCGGCAAATACCCGAATAGCTTCTTCGTCAGCAGCCTTTTTCGCCTGCAGACGCAAATCGACTTCGATGGATGGGGCAAGTAGACGCTGATAAGCATCTTCAACAACCGAACGCAACCAAGCATAATAAGGATTGGCTGCAGGAATTAGCATTTGGGCAAGGCGTAACAAAATGTCATCTTCTGGAGCCGCAATTGATAGGCGCAGCACCTCTTCTTTTTCCCCGCGCCGCATTGCTAACATTCGATGGGAAGGGATTTGGCGTAGCGCTTCGCTAAACTCGTAATACATCTCAAACTTACTTACCGCCCCTGCCTTACCACGGGCAGGTTGCGAACAAAACAGCCCCTGCTGCCAGGTCAAATCACGCACCAAGGAGCGAGCTTCAGCGACATCGGCAAAGCGTTCTGCCAAAATATGTCCCGCACCCTGTAGAGCCGTTTCGGCATCGATAACTTCAAGTTCTAAATTTACAAATGGAGCCGCTAACAGCTCTAATCCATCGGCACCACCTTCCCCTTTAATAAGCTGCTCTGCCAGTGGTTCTAAACCCCGCTCTTTCGCAATTGTTGCCTTAGTACGCCGCTTCGGTTTATAGGGCAGATACAAATCCTCTAAATCAGTTTTTTGCCGACATATAACTATTTTACTACGCAATTCAGCAGTTAATTTGCCCTGTTCATCTATCGACTTAAGGATTGTCTGGCGCCGCTCTTCCAATTCCTTAAAATAACCAAGACGTTCCTGCAATAGACGAATTTGCACTTCGTCCAGTTCTCCCGTTACCTCTTTCCTATAACGGGCAATAAAAGGTACAGTGGCACCCTCTTCTAGCAAGGCAACTGTTTGGCTCACCTGAGTTTTCTGTAGGCCAGTCTCTTCAATCAAAATCTGGAGCATATCAAAGCTATTCATACGGATTAACACTGTCCTTAGATGTTTTTAGAGTTAACTTTATTGCTAATATTTATAATTTGATGCTACCACGCAAATATTTATTTGCAAAGCTCCGGCAATAGAAGTAACCGCAGGAAAAAATTGGTTGCATAAAAAGGTGACAATTTATTTTTCTAAATTTACTCTTACTCTATGGCATACTCAAAAATAGATAGAAGCAGGTAGGTTAAATTCAACGCAACGGCAAAAGTAAGGGGTATTAATTTTGAAAAGAACAGGGATTTTTCTCCTCGGTATATTTTCGGTCATCTACCTACTAAATCCAACCGCCGGGTTCTTTGAGCTTATCCCCGACAACATTCCAATTATCGGTAACCTTGATGAAGCCGCCGCTGTAACCTTGCTGTTGATGTGCCTGCGCTACTTCGGATATGAACTGCCAGATATTTTTAACTCTAAACGATAAAACCCCAATTACCATCACGGCAATTGAGGTCTTATCGTTCATGTATATTCTTGAAACCACAGAGAATTATCCCCAGCCACTTCCCAGTTGCGGTTGAGAAGTTACTGCCGGTTGTGATTGATGCACTAGCTGTGAATGTTCACCTTTTAACTGGAATCGTTTAAGCATAATGAGCAGATCAGCAGCCTGACTGGACAGTTCTTCTGAAGCAGAGGCGCTCTCCTCTGCAGTAGCTGTATTTTGCTGTATTACCTGATCGATTTGACCTAACCCCTGATTGATCTGCGAAATACCTTCAGCCTGCTCGTTAGAAGCAATAGCAATTTCTTCTGCTAAATCCGAAACCTTAGAAATGCCACTAAAAATAGACTCCAAAGATTCAGCTGTCTGGTGAGCAATTTCGGCACCATTATCAGTTTTCTGCACTGAACCTTCAATCAACACAGCAGTCTCGGATGCTGCTTTAGCGCTGCGAGCGGCTAGATTTCTAACTTCTTCGGCTACAACGGCAAAGCCCTTACCGTGTTGCCCAGCTCTAGCGGCTTCAACTGCCGCATTTAATGCCAGCAGGTTGGTCTGAAAAGCAATTTCATCAATAACCTTTATAATTTTATTGATACTTTTTCCCGAGTCGCTAATGTCCATCATGGCAGCAACCATCTGCTCCATTTTATTTTTTCCTTCGTCAGTTGCCCGCCTAGCCTCGCTAGATAGCAGATTAACTTGATTAGCATTTTCCGCATTCAATTTAGTCTGGCTTGACATTTCGTTAAGAGAGCTGGAAATCTCTTCCAATGATGCCGCTGACTCTGTTGCTCCCTGTGAAAGAGATTGACTGGCATCTTCAACTTGAACAGCTTTTTTATCAATCTGCACACTGTTGTTGCGCACCATCTGTAAAGAATCATTTAAGGACTTAAACATCTCTTGATAAGCCAGTCCTAGTTGATCTTTATTCGAGAGAACATCTACCGTTAGGTTCAGGTCACCCTTTGCTGCAGATTCAGCAAGTTCTGCTTTCTGCCGTAAAGTATCAGCCATTTTATTCATGACGTCAGCCAATTTTTTAATTTCATCTTCAGATTTTAAATTCAGCCGAACAGAGAGATCACCCTCACTTATTGCTCCCGCCATTGCAGTTAATTTATCTAGCGGAGATCCAAGAGCACGAGTAAGTCCAAAAATGATCCCCCCAATCAAAACCAACAAACAAGGGATTCCTATATAAAGAAAAAACAATTGCCTATCAAGGCTCGATTGCAAATTGAGTAATCCTTGATCAGTCTGATCGTTTTTCAACTTGATCACCTTGGGGAAAATCCCCCTTGACTTGACAGCTAGCGGTGTCGCAGTGGCGCCGTAATCTTTGTAAGATCGATAACGGTCTTGCTTCGAAACCGTTTTCAAAGCGTCTACATGTCTACGTCCATCTTTAACAAACGCCAAAGAAGCATTTTTTGCCTCTTCGACCATCCTTTTCTCCTCGACCGAAACTGAACTTTTTTCCAGTCGGATATAGGCAGCACTAATAGCATCAATCCGAGCATCTAGTTTTTTTAAATCTTTCTCAAGGTTTGAACCAAGCATTATGTTACGTGTCAATCGGCTGACATAATTCACATCACGATTAATTTCGAGCAAAGCAATTTTTCCAGCAATCGAAAAATCTTTAACTTGCTGAAAGTTAGCTTCAATCTTTTTTAAGTTCCAAACGGTTAACACTGAAAAAACACCACAAACAAAAACTAGACCGATGCCGGTAAAGTAGAGCTTCTGCTTAATTGTCATCTATAAACCTCTTAATCATTATGTAGTTAGACACACGCCAAAACTAAATTAGAGCAACCTAATTGCTGCGCATATATAATACTCAAAAATTAATAGTTGTAAATAGATAAATTACATATCTCTAATTTTATACAATATCAATAACCAAAAAAAACTGCGTGGTTCGAACTAAACACCGGCGGATCACGTTTAACTATCTCTTTAATCGCTGGAGAACCCAGCAACCGTTGATTCAAAAACCGCCGTGCTGCTGCTCGATCCCAACCCGTTGCCGATTTAAATTCATGATATAACCCCAACGGACTATCTTCGTCTCGAAGGTGAGAGCTATCAATCCCGTATACTTCTGGATTATCCAACAACCCAGACCCGCGAGGCAGATTCATTATCGAAATATTTAAAAACCCAATTTTCTCCGCATAGCGTTCCAAAAACTCCAATGTCATCTCTGCATCGGCTTCGGTCTCCCCTGGGGTGCCGAGCATAATATAAACATAACTGGTTATCCCAGCTCGATGCAGATTATCTAGAATTTTTTCTGCTGTGGCTAATTTGAGCCCTTTACCTAAGCGATCTAAAACTGCCTGCGAACCACTTTCTAAACCTAGCTGCAATAATTTACACCCTGATACAGCCAATTGCTCAACCAGCTCAAATGATTCCAACGCCGCTTCAAAGCGAACAAAACCAAACCATGACAGCGTGTTTAACTCTGCTCGTCGCAACGCTATTTGCCGTAAAATATTTACTGGAATCGCATTATCAGTTAAATGAAATGTTTTCACCCGATATTGCTGCGCTAACTGCAGCATGATATCGGTGAGTTCACTGGGCACCATACTGCCATAGGGATGTACTGGAGCAGTTGCTTCGGGACAAAATAAACATTTCTGCCAATAGCATCCACGCGAAGCACTTAACGGCAAAATCCCTTCCGGACTAAAATATTGCTGAAAATCGACGCCGCTATAATCGGGGGTATAGCCAATAGAGGACACATCGGACAAATAATAATCGTCTTTAGCCTTACCAGCGTTTAGAGCAACTAGTGACGCTTCACCTGGGCCAAAAACAAGACGATCAAAGGGTGATAATTTTAGATTAGATTGCCGCAATGGCTCTTGCCACGAAGTAATTAACCCGCCTCCAGCAATTAATTCTATTTCCGTGAACTGCCGCCGCAACATTCCGGCAAGAGAAAACGCTGGAAAGACTTGATGCAAATAATTTATTGAAATTGCCACCCGTCGTGGCTGTAACGCTACAATCTGCGGCAACAAACTTTCGGCAAAGTATGATTGAAATAATGTTGTTGCTGCCCCACTACTAAACAAATTTAAATCATCTGGATTAAAAACCGAGTAGTCGTTATGGGTGTAATCACTAAAAGTTAACCGTTCACCACCTTTGTCTGCCCATAAACCCAGCAACAGATTCAAATAACGCACTGCGGTGCTATAGCGGGGGAATGATTTCTGCGCCGCTGGAGAACGCAACAAATCAATTGACTGCTGCCGATGATTAAGGGCTCGTCGCACAGCGGTTACTGGGGTGTCTCCAGCTAGCGACACCAGCCGATCTTTATCTAGCAGATAATTATAAGCCTCAAGATTGGCATCCACCACGGCAATCGTGGCGGCAGATTTTTTAAGAGCAGTCGCAAGAATTGCCAAAGATAGAGGGGGTTCAGAAGGGATGGTTGCCGGTGGGTGAAGCAGCAGGACATCGAGCTTAGCCGTCATTACTAGCAACTTTTACCACGGGATAATCGCCCGCAATCCAACCGAAGATACCGTCGGTAACATTGCAAATCCTTGGTCTGGAGGTCATTTCCAACAAATAGGCGCAAACCGCACGGGTTCGCACTCCGGTTCGTCATATCAATATAAGTGGCTGCTCCACTGGAACCAATTCATCCAATTGCCGCAACCATTGCTCAGGGTTGCTCCTGCCGTCGGCAGTGAAAAAAGTCAACAACTCACTGCCGGCAACGATACCAACCTGCTCCCACTCTTCTTGGCGACGGACATCGACAATAGCAGCACCTGTAGCTAGCAATTGCTCCAGTTCAACATTATCAATATTACTAAATCTACTAACTGACATTACCCTACCTAGGTCCTAACGCTGCAGACTGAAAATTAAAATGATACAATTCATATGCGCCACTTCGTTCCAGCAAACGTAAGGTTACCACTGCTGCTCCAGTTGAATATTCAGACTCAACGTCATAGGTTATTACCGTACCGCCACTTAGTAGGCCGTCGTCAATCCCAACACTATTCTTAAATGAAAATTCAGTGATGCTATTTAGGCTGCCAAGTTTCGATAGAGCCAACATCAGCTTCTGCAAGTTTTCTTCGGTAACCGTCTGCGCCACCTCTGGTGCCATAAACTGTCTAGCAATAGCAGCATCCCAAGTTGAAAGTTGCGGCAGTACCTTCTCCATATAAGGGATAGCAGTATCAGCATATTTATTAGCCTGAACATAGCCATAGCCAAAATAGGAGGAAAACCCAACGATAAAAACAAAACCAATGTAAGCAAACAGTTTTTTCACGTTTCAACCTTATCTAAATAAATTTACACGAGTGGATAAATCATTAACAATCTAAGTTAAGAGCTAATTAGAATTCCAAAAAAAACTATACCAATTAGCAGAAATTTTACTGTAACCAACGAAACCAGACACACCTTTTGCCGCTGCTATCACCGCCTCAAGGCTAGCAAAAGTTTCAACTTCATAGCCCGCCTCTATATGGGCGATCCCGGTGCCAAAGCTCCCGACTCCAATCCCGCTAACGTGAGTGTAATAGCGAACAACAATGGGTTCGTTGTTACTTGCCAATGAGTCTAGTGGTTCAATCTCTACCCATCGATAACCAAGTTGCGAATCGGCGCCAGTATCAATTTGCTCCTGCTGATCTAATGCTGACAGTATCTCTCGGTTTTTTTGCTCAAACCCATCACGATTAGAGACAAAAAAAGCTACCATTTCCGCCGATGACGGGACAGAATATTGCTTATAACCGATAACTACAATTGCAATAATAGCACTAACAAACACAGCCAAGGTTATCTTTAAAAAAAGCTTCATAACTGTTCCAAACTAAATTCTATTGCAGACATTTTGGTATCTTTAAAGTTTGCAGATATTCCATCGTTGCACTGTTGGGATGAAAATGGGCCGCAATATCCATGGCATTATTATTGTCTTTATTACAGACACCTGCACTTGCTCCCCTGGCTAGCAAAAACTTTATTCCATCCAGATAGCCCGCATAGGTATAGCGAATCAACAAGGTATTGCCGTTTTCATTTACCGCATTTATGTCAACACCAGCATCTAGTAACATTGCCGCTATCTCGACTTCTTTATTAAAAATTGGAGAAGAACCAAGATCATCCAAAATGTTAATGTCTGCCCCCTTATCGATTAGTAATTTAGCGATAGTAGCATTTTGTGTCACATGCAATGGCGTTTGTTTGGTTTCATTGATGGCATTTACATCCACCCCAAGAGCTAGCTGCTCCTCTACTATTTTTAAATCACCAGCATAAACGCCTAAAAACAAACGCTCAGTTTTTTTATCTATTGTGACTACAGGTTTTTCCTGTGCTTTAGCAAACTTTGCCGCTTTCAATTTATCTAACTGTGGTCCGGCAATAAAAAAATTAAACAGAAAAACAACAAAACCAATAAAGCTAACAACCATGACTGAAATTCTCGCCCAGCCATACTTACCTTTCCGCAGCCAATGACCTGATAGCATGCCGATTATTGGAAACAAAAGCAAAGCCCAGCCAGGAGCTAATTGCTCATGCTTGCTAGATGCGTAAATGACCAACGTGAGAATCGCAGCAAATAATACAAAATTAAACATTAAGTATAAAAAACCAAAAATTTTGATAAATTTTAGCAATAGCCTCCCCTTTCATATCAATCATGATCGGTACATAAGATAAATCCTAGCCCTGAAGATAATGCAATTACTGCAAAAATACTATCGAATCAAACATAAAGCTTAGGTTTAATTAAACTTCAAATTGACAAAGAAAATAGCATTACCGTAAAATCGCAAAATGAAATATAAAACACAGTTACCATTATCGTTAAAATACATTTTATTCATTGTATTTTTCGCCCTTTTTATAGCTCCATCCTCCGGCTTCTGCCGTACCCCGGCCAATCTTGCCGACACAATCAAGCGCTTTAACCTTAGTACTGTGGCAAAAACACAATTGAACTTATCCTATCAAGGGCTGGACTTGTACGCCCCGATAGAGAATAAGTCTTCCGTTGACGCTAAGGACCGTGTCACGCTAAGCAAAATGAAACGGTTGGTTCTTACCGATGCTATCCAGGCCGCAGAAGGCAATGTTCTTATTGCCGGCATCGGCAGTACCGGCAACTGGGTTGCTAAACGTCCTGGCAAAATTGTAAACGACTACCCCGCCGACAATCAGGATGCAATTGTGCAGCTAAAGCTGCAAGGCTGCTACATGGAAGGGCTAAGTGATCTCGACTTTGTCCTCATGGGACCAGGAGCAAGAAAGTACCAAAACGCTCTATCCCTTATTTTTGCTGCCGGGAAAAACGGCGTCCATCTCACCCCTAAAGAGATGGATGAATTAGAAATCAATTTCATTACCGATGAACAAATCAAAAACCTCACATCTGGACCCAAAGGGCGCATGTTCTGGAAGCAGTTGATGGATCTTTCCAACTCATCAGCACATGCAGAAAAATACATAACCAAGGGGGGGAAAGCCCTCTATGGCATGGACCATTTGTACGAAAATGGCGCAGTAATAACTTTAAGCAACAAAAAGTCAGCTGCGGCTTTTTCTGCCTATGCAAAACAAAATGGCCACAAAATGGGGCCGTTTACCCTGATCCATCTGTTCGGTGGTGCTTGCGACATGGACTACTTTATCGCCCATGCCATCAATAAGAAGGGGCAAGAACCGGTAAAAAGTGTTCTTCAGGTTATTAAATACTTAAAAAGAGACATGTGGATGCTGCAGCGGGCCGAGAAAAACCTTGCCCGTCTCCCCCAGGAGATTAAACCTAAAGACGAAACAACTGAAATTCTAAAAAATTACGCTGGCGATATTAATAAATTTACTCGTGAGGCTATAAAGAACAAGGTGTGGCGTTCTCCCCAAGCAACTTCTAAGTTTGACAAAAAAGCATTAGGGCTGTCAGGGCTCGCATGTAGCTCGGCCCATGAGCTGTTACTAGAAACCGGCTACGCACTACTTGAGCTTCGAGAACATAATAAACTTACCACCGAAACAACTGCTATTTTAGACGCTATAGTTTACGACCTTACCACCGTCGATAAAAAGCGCTACCTAAACAACTATCCCCAATGGTATGCGCCCAGCAACTCGACTGATACAAAAGACTCTCCTCGCAGTAAAACTCTTGCGTTTCTTAAACAGTATAGACATGGGAAAGATGAAACTGAAACAGAAGGTCAAACTCTTTCAACCACCGATCAAAAACAAAACGAAGGGATGGAGTTTGGGCCAATTGCTCCGCCACCTGTTGCTACCATTGAGATTACAAACACTTCGATATCTCCGCTAAAACCAACTGCCGGTGCGCCGGTAACTGTCACCCTAAGCGGGAGACTAAACGGTGTAACAGATGAACTCCCAGATTTCACTAAAAGCCCGTTTAGTGACGATAAAAAACGCAAGATCATGCTAGATCTAGCTGAAGAATCGGTACGGGCAACCCTCTACCGCTTGCAAATTCGCTACTTAATGAATCAAGAAAAGCAGAATAAAAAGGCAAAAACCGCCGCAGAACTAATCTACGTCTCCCCCTATGAAATTGAGGAACTTGCGCACAAGCTAGAGGTAACCGAAGACTATATTGCCTCTCTTTCTAAAGACCTTGACCGTCCCAACAAGGGAAATAACGATAAAGAATACAACATTAGCCCCAGTTCTACCCCTTCAATAAATGCAATTGATGATTACATTGATGCGCTGAAGAAAACTTGCAACGAAACTAAATGGCTTATAACAACTACAAAAAAGCTTACTGCGCCATTCCAAATATTTTACGAAACTAAATATACCGGACCGGGAAAAAAGGAAAACTTCGACCAAATTTTAGCCATAAGGAAAACCGCTGCAACTGGGGTCGAAGCTGTAGAAAAATCCGTTGGAATGATTGGTGAAGTAATCAAAAAACGGGAACAATTAAATGGCTTGCTAAAGGGCGATCCTACCAAAGCTGCAGAGTTGGCAAGCGAGATCCAAGGTCTCTTAAAGAAAATATCCAAAAAGACGTCTTCCAGTCTGGTAACCGCTTATACATTAAACACTGACTTAAGCGTCGTAACGGCGAAAACACACAGTTTATTAGCAAACTTTGTTGACAATACTCCAGGACAAGCAGTCCTTAAAGACGGGGAGGAAATGTTAGCTAAATATGGTCTGGAGCAGAAAAAAATCAAACAAGTGACCATCCCTGCCTTGGAACAAAAAGCACTCTTGCTTAAAAGTGGGGAGTGGATAGCTAAAGGGGCACAGTGGGGATTTGAAGCTGTTTCAGTCTACCAAAAATACCAGCAAAACAAGAAAATTCTTTCAACAACTGATATGGGTAGTGGAACAGAAGATGCGGTACTAGCATTGACCTTAGCCGGCAAAGCAATGGAAACCGTAATTAGTGCCATCCCTATTCCGGTATTAAAAGACACCCTTAATAGCTATGCAAAAATACTCTCTGACGCTGCGGTATGGGCCTCTGCGGTCGATTCTATGCAAGCTAAAAGGTACCAAGATGGGGGGTTTGATGTTCGTATGGCGGTCCCGCCAGCGGCATATGACAAACTGATTAACCACGACCGTAAACTTGATGACGCAAAATATTATCGTAGCCGCATGCCACTTGCTGAATACAATGGTTTAATTATTTTTGCTTATCCCAAGCCCGAACCAACTGATCCCAAACGGAACCACCTGTGGCTAGTTTTTGACAAGCACAAAGAGTGGGGATATACCGCCATCGACAAAGACACGTACCGTAACATTTCACTTTATACCGCTTGGTACCGACGCACTTACGATGAGAAACTCACAGCAAATCAACTAATCCACTTGCTCGGCAAAGAGCAAGCTGAACGTGGTTACGTATTTAAGGAAAAAGTCACCCCTGACAACATCAAATTCAGGTCAGAAATTCGCCTTGAATTTAAAGCCCTGGAAGCATATTTTTCATCGATGACGGGTAAAAGATCTTTCGAGGAAGCGGAGATTTCCAATTATCGTGCGATGCTGTTTGAGGCAGCCGAACGCTACGCCAAAGAGGGATTTATCCTCACCGACGCCGATACCAAAGAAATAATGAAAGCAGTACTGTTTAAAAAACCCATTACCGGTTCGTGGATGACCGCCTTCAACGTTGCGACGCTGTCACCGGGAAATGCAGATCGTATCAATCAAGGTGCTGAACAGTGGGACAACATTACCGGTGGAGAGAAAGATAGGCTAGAAACGGTTCTTAAACAACAAATTAAAAGAAAAATTGATAAGCGGAGTGAAGCACGGAAGAAAAACTGGCTCGAGGCAAAACTTGGTGGCGACGACAAAAAACCAACAGCTGCAGGACTCCTGTTTTCTGAAGTGGGAATAGTCTTTAATCACGCCATTTTTTCACAACAAGAAAGCATTTATGCCGATGATTTTATTGATATAGACAAGGACACTTTTACCATTTCCTGGCAAACCACCATGCCAGCCGGCGTGGACCTTGACCGTGCTAAGTATCTAGGC
>JADGED010000419.1 GCA_016744555.1 Desulfuromonadaceae bacterium | reverse complement strand
GGTAAACGTTGCGCTGCTGCAGATGATGGAAGACGGTGCTTACGCTGACTTGTACAGAAAATGGTTTAGTGCTGATCCGGAATAGTCTGAAGGAAATTGATAATCTGCCCTGAGATGGATCCATCTATTTCATCGCAACAAGAGGGCTAGAACAGAACCCCTTCAACACAAACTTATATCGAAGGGGTCTTTGTTTGCGAGAATACTTCCACAGGTAAAACCTTCTACAGAAGAGTCAAATTATGGAATTTGAATTTTCAGTAATTGCCGAATCTTTGCCTGCTCTTCTGGTAGGAGCCAAACTAACTTGGATCATAACTATCCTTGGAATTGTAGGTGGTATGGTTTGCGGCATCTTAGCCGGTTTGGGACGTATCGCTGGAACAGAAGCGCTTGGTGAAGAACCACACGGAATCTTCAAGCCGATTAGTGTTTTGATTCGCTATATATCTGGTGCCTATGTTGAAACGATTCGTGGAACACCGATTATAGTTCAAGCAATGTTTCTATAT
>JADGED010000418.1 GCA_016744555.1 Desulfuromonadaceae bacterium | reverse complement strand
GTTTATGGAGTAACCCAACATCACCAATAAAAATATTATGTACATTTTTATGTTGTGAAATATGGCGATCATCAACACCCGCCGATAACATAACTTGCTCTTCTTCGGCAAAATGATACTTTGTATATGAAACCAACTCATCAAAAAGTTTCTGTATATCTTCTGAGTTAACGTCATTGTCGGCTAGCATATTAGCAAACTTATTAGTTACATCAACTAGGTGCTTATGCTGACGGTCAACCTCAGAAAGGCCGGTTTCAAAACACTTACATCACTACCTATGTGTAAAACTCCTACGGTATGATGCGGAGCAGAGCGTCGATCAGTTGCACTACCTGGATTAAATAACAACAAAGAACCTACTTGCTTACAGACTGGACGATGGCTATGACCAAAAACTAAAATATCAATATCAGCACCAACAAAACTGTTTAATACCCGGCGCTCAATTCCACGTGGGGCCCCAGTACCATGCATCATTCCAATCTGCTTACCTGCTAGGTTAATAATACGC
>JADGED010000417.1 GCA_016744555.1 Desulfuromonadaceae bacterium | reverse complement strand
CTATATGGCCGCTCCGCAGACTTACACTCGTGATGATGTTGTAGAGATACACTGTCATGGTGGTCATCAGACGATAAAGGCAATACTTTCTCTTTATCAGAACATTGGGATACGCCTTGCTGAGCCCGGTGAGTTTACTTATAGGGCTTATATGGGCGGACGTCTTGATTTATCTCAGGCTGAAGCCGTTTCTCGTTTAATCCATTCACGTTCAGATTCTTCCCGCAAGCTGGCTTTATCCCAGGTTGGTGGCCTTTTAAGTCAAGAAATTTATCAATTTACCCGTAGTTTGAAGCATTCTCTTGTTTTGACTGAGGCGTGGATAGATTTCCCTGAAGAGGATTTGCCCGCTGAGGATCTTTCACGTATTGGAAAAGGCATACAGGCTGTAATTGATAAAACCTTAGCATTAACGGATAGTTATGCCTCTGGCAGGGTTTTGACTGAGGGGGCGTCGATCTTGCTCGCAGGGCAACCAAACGTGGGTAAAAGTTCCCTGTTGAATTCACTACTTGGA
>JADGED010000416.1:277-517 GCA_016744555.1 Desulfuromonadaceae bacterium | reverse complement strand
AAAATAACCCGATAAAGTATTCTCATTTTCAACCATTCATAACTAGTGGAACATAAGCCCTATGCGCGCAAGCCGTTATCTTATTGCAACCCTTAAAGAAACCCCTGCCGATGCAGAAGTTATTAGCCACCAACTAATGCTTAGAGCCGGTATGATCAGAAAATTAGCATCTGGTTTGTATACCTGGTTACCGATGGGCTTGCGTGTATTACGAAAAGTTGAGCGTATTGTGCGTGAAGA
>JADGED010000416.1:0-267 GCA_016744555.1 Desulfuromonadaceae bacterium | reverse complement strand
ACGCTCAAGAAGTACTGATGCCTGCGATTCAACCTGCGGAGTTGTGGGAAGAATCTGGTCGCTGGCAAGAGTATGGTGGGGAGTTATTACGCGTAAAAGATAGGCATAACCGTGATTTCTGTGTTGGTCCGACCCATGAAGAGGTTATTACAGATTTAGTGCGTAACGAATTAAGCAGCTATAAATCACTACCCGCGACCTTTTATCAAATACAAACTAAATTCCGTGATGAGCGTCGCCCTCGTTTTGGCATCATGCGTTCACGAG
>JADGED010000415.1:247-519 GCA_016744555.1 Desulfuromonadaceae bacterium | reverse complement strand
GACTTATCTAAACGCTATACCACTGATAGATTTTTGCCCGATAAGGCAATAGATATTATAGATGAGACTGCTGCATCATTTCATCTTAAACAGAAGAGTAAATCAAAAGTTACAGCAAATGATATTGAACGAACAATTTCTAATATAATAGGCATATCTAGTTCTAAAATTAATGAAAATGAAACTAAAGCACTTCGTAACCTAGAAAATGATCTTAAATTACGAGTGATAGGTCAAGATCAAGCTGTTATGGAAGTTAGCAAAGCTATAAA
>JADGED010000415.1:0-237 GCA_016744555.1 Desulfuromonadaceae bacterium | reverse complement strand
TTGGTAAAACAGAACTTGCAATTTCACTAAGTGATACCCTAGGAGTTAATTTTGAACGTTTTGACATGAGTGAATATATGGAGAAACATGCGCTCAGTCGTCTTGTTGGAGCACCTCCTGGCTATGTAGGCTATGAACAAGGTGGTTTACTAACAGAGGCTATTAAGAAACATCCATATACAGTTTTACTTTTAGATGAAATAGAAAAAGCTCATCCAGATCTGATCAATATATTAT
>JADGED010000414.1 GCA_016744555.1 Desulfuromonadaceae bacterium | reverse complement strand
GCTATTGGATGCCGGGCCGACAGTAGCAGGAAAGAGCGTTGCGGTAGATACCATGGTTTTCTCATTTTTATACCGCAATACCCCTGCCCAGTGCCGCCTGATTATGATTGATCCAAAGATGTTAGAGCTTTCGATTTATGATAATATACCTCATCTTTTAACCCCTGTTGTCACCGACCCTCATAAAGCGGTTGTGGCTCTTAAATGGGCGGTGCGGGAGATGGAACAACGATACCAAAATATGTCAAAATTACAGGTTCGTAATATTGGCGCATATAATGACCGCCTTAAAACTGCCCGTGATAAGGGCGAAGAAATTACATCAAAAATCCAAACAGGGTTCGATTCTGAAACAGGTAGGGGAGCTTACGAAGAAGAAAATATCGACCTTACTCACCTGCCCATGATTGTCGTGGTGGTTGATGAAATGGCTGATCTTATGCTTGTAGCAGGTAAAGATATTGAGGCTTTAATTCAGCGGCTTGCCCAAATGGCACGGGCAGCAGGCATTCATATTATTATGG
>JADGED010000413.1 GCA_016744555.1 Desulfuromonadaceae bacterium | reverse complement strand
CGCTACGAAGTCCATCATGGTGTTGATATTAAAGATGCGGCCATTATAGCGGCAGCCAAATTATCGCAGCGCTATATTACCGATCGACAGCTGCCTGACAAAGCCATTGATTTGATCGATGAAGCAGCTAGTCGTATTCGAATGGAAATAGATTCCAAACCGGAGGCGCTGGATAAGTTAGAGCGCCGCTTAATTCAGCTAAAAATCCAACGTGAGGCTATTAAAAAAGACAAAGACGAAGCCGCCATGAAGCAGTTGGAGATTTTAGAAGCTGATATTACCGAGGTCGAAAAAGAGTATGCAGACCTTGACGAGATATGGGCCTCTGAGAAAGCTGAAGTGCAAGGCTCCCAGCAAATCAAGAGCGAATTAGAGCAAGCACGTCAGGAATTTGAGCAGGCGCAACGTAGCGGTGACTTGGCGCGTATGTCTGAGTTGCAGTATGGCGTTATCCCCGAGCTAGAGCATCGTTTACAGCAGGCCGATGACAGTGCCAGCGAAGGTGTTGAAGGCAAAGGTCGTACTA
>JADGED010000412.1 GCA_016744555.1 Desulfuromonadaceae bacterium | reverse complement strand
CCATTGGGTAGATCTCATTTATTTCCATGCCCACTGGTAATTCTCCGGTAGAGATGATCGGCTTACTCATTTCTTGGCTCCTAAGTTTTTGAAGCTAACGGTTCATGATAACCGGCGGCGACGCGAAGGTTCGGCCACCACCGCAATTTCAGATTTTGCCTTTTGGCAAAAAACAGAAGCCCATTCCGTCCGCGTTGATTAGTTGGTTGAACGAAGCCGCTAACGCGGCAAACAAAACAACAAAAACCTTCCCAGCCCGCAAGCCTCCTCCGTAGTAATCATAATGCTACACTTGTCGGCAACGACAACCCTTTTTCAGGAGGTTTCCATGGACACCAGATTACCAGATGATCCCCACTTCAACAAGCAGTACACCAAGCATTGTAAACTTCTCCGATTGCGAGGGTTACAGCCCAAAACAATTGATGCCTATGCCAGAGCGATGCGACGGATGGGAAACTATTTTGATACACCTCTGGATCAATTGAGCGCAGACCAACTGCTCGATTATTTTAATGATCTGCTCCGTTATCT
>JADGED010000411.1 GCA_016744555.1 Desulfuromonadaceae bacterium | reverse complement strand
AACTTGATATCAGGCTTTTTCTGCGATATAGCCACTAAATAAGTAGGACTGGTAAAATTTGCAGACATTTGTAAAGCCTGCGAGTTGCAACAAGTCAACAACTCTTTCCCCTGATATAAATTGCAAATCGGCATCTACATGCGCAAAATCTTTATCTATTTGCTCTTTGTCATCTCTTGTACTGTATTGGTGGCTTTTCCATGCAGATAGCAACAAGTCGAATTTTTCTGAACCTTTATCCCCTTCAAGGTCAATGAGAATAAGCTTGGCGCCTTTGTTCAACTTTGCAGAAATAGTCTGAAGATAATTTTCTTTATCACCATTGTCTTTTAGGAACTGCATCACCAGAATTGAGGTAGCTGCATCAAAATTGTTTTCTTTAATGTTTTCGACTTTTCCCTCTACAATGGTGATTTGGTTAGATAGACCTAATTGAGAAATTTTATTTTTTGAGCTTGTTACCATTTCTGGCGTAGGGTCAAAACCAACAATACTCCAACTCTTTTGATTTTCAGCATATGTTATAGCTTCACGG
>JADGED010000410.1 GCA_016744555.1 Desulfuromonadaceae bacterium | reverse complement strand
CCGCGAGTGTATTTGGCGTGAAGCGCCAAGGCATAGACAAACCAGGTTATCAGCGACCAAGTCTCTTTTGGGTCCCAACTCCAATAGGTACCCCAGGCAGAGTTGGCCCAGATTGCTCCTGTTACAATTCCTGCTGTGAGCCAGATAAAGCCGAAGATCATCATTTTATAATTAATGTCATCAATCGTCTTTAGAAGGTTAGTTTCAGCAGGTTCTTTAGCCCTACCTTTGCTTTGTTGTTTTTTTAGGAGATAAAAGATCGCCATACCACAGGAAACTGCAAAAGCAGCATAGCCGATAAAGCAGGTGACAACGTGTGCTACCAGCCAGTTTGACTGTAACGCTGGGAGTAATGGTTTGATTTCCTTGCCAAACTCAGAGGAGTAGGAAGCATATGCCATTGTTACGAAGGCGAAGGGTACAATATAGGTTCCGAAAATTTTGACCTTGTAGTTCAGCTCGATAAATAGATAAAGTACCGCAATACACAAGGCAAAAAAGACAAGGGATTCGTGCGGGTTCGACAGAGGAACATAGCC
>JADGED010000040.1:10043-15133 GCA_016744555.1 Desulfuromonadaceae bacterium | reverse complement strand
CTGTCATGGAGGTCTTCAGATAAAATCATTAATGGTTGTAACTTTGCTATTGATAATAGCGGCATAAGTAGCACCTGCGTGTGACGATAGTTAGGCTACAGCTACAGCAATTGCTTTATTTAAAGAGGGTTACTATCAGTGGTTTAGACGGGCTATTTCCGTATTATAAAGCGCCACCCAATAGTGTCTATTGCAAATTCTACTGTAGTGATCCCGAGATCTATGGTTTTTAGGTGGGAAATAACAGAAAGTTAATTGTAGCTCGTATCCCCCCCACCGATGCTTAATTAAGGGCATCTTATCATGCCTAGGTTTCAAAACACACACAATTTTCACGCTAGCGACTCGTGCACCCTTTCGATGGCATATTAAGAGCTATATGAAATTCGACTATCAATGCATGGGGGTGGCGTCTTAAATTTATGTAGTTAATAATCGGTGGAAGTAGTTGAATTAAGGATGGCGAAACTCTTAAATTCGAGACCAGATAGGTTTTTTTTCTTGGTTGATTTGGTTAATAAAAAAGTAGGCGCCAAAGCCAAGATGAGTCCAGTTCATTCTCGCAAGAGCGGTACTGTGCAGCGTAGCGCTTTGAACGTGCGTCTACTTTGTCGGCAACAGAAATAAGCCATCTCTTTTTCCAATAAGTCCCTCGTTTATAGCCGCCCCAGCCCTCGTGATAATTTAGATACTGTTTTTTTGCATCCCATTTGGACACGCCGTTGATTTTATTGGTTTTATATATAAACCAACCCATAAAATCTATTGCGTCATCAAAATCACTGCGACTTGCCCAGCGCCTACCTGTCTCGCGCACATAATCATCCCAGGTTAACGTTTTTGCTTGTGCGTAGCCGTAGGCGTCGCTCGCGCGGCCAATTGGTATAAAGCCTAAAAAATATTCCATTGGTGGCGCGGCATCGTGCTTAAACGAACTTTCCTGGTACATCATCGAGATCGGGACATGTATCGGCGCACCCCATTTATCCTTCGCATCCAATGCAGCTTCGTACCAATCATGATTCTCGCGAAAAATCTCACAAATATTGCCAGGGTCTTTGGGAGGTCGAGTCGCACAGCCAGAAAGTAAAATAGTCGCAGTTAGAACCAGCAAAAACAAGCATGGCCGCCGTTGAGCGAAATAGTAGCTAGGATTTTGTAAAAACGACAAAGTAAATTCCTAAATGAGAAAAAGTTGTCGATAATTATATTTGAGACGTAAAAATGTATCAATGCTTTTGATAGCCGGTGGTGCAGAAACAATGTGTGAGCCTCTATACTGTTCGGTTAAAAAACGAACGTGTTTTCCGTTTGCGTTGAATTTGTTGTTTTTCCAGTCGTTTACTTGTCAATTCAGTACGTTCCAAATGTTACACAAGAAAATTCTAGCAATCGGTTATTTCAGTATAAAGACAAATTTTAGTGCTAATTGTTTACCGAGATGGTAATGTATTATGGCAGTGGTTAGTTCACTTGATTAGTGGATGAAATTACTACTCGCAAGAATTTAAATAAATGGTGCATTAGTTAATGCAGGGTGCGCTTCGGCGTTAGCTACTATTTTTAAAGTGTGGAGGCGAAAATGAAAAAAATACTTCTAATTGCAATTATTTTAGTATTTTCTACCGTTGGCTCAGCTGTTGCGAAGCAGCAGGCTATACCGGAAACTTTTAATAATAACGAGATTAAGGTTGCAGATGGGGTTCAAACGGCATTATTTGCCGGTGGTTGTTTCTGGTGTATGGAGAAGCCATTTGAAAAGTTAGATGGTGTCGCTTCTGTGGTGTCGGGATATGCTGGTGGTACGACGGTAAATCCTACCTACAAAAATTACGGTCAAGGCGGTCATGTTGAGGTGGTGCAAATCAGCTACGATTCGACCAAGGTTAGTTATGATGAACTGCTAAATGTTTATTGGCGTCAGGTAGATCCTACCGATGCTGGGGGACAATTTGTCGACCGTGGTCATTCATATACTACGGCAATTTTTTATTATGGTGAGCAGCAAAAGCTCCAGGCCGAAGCTTCAAAACAGGCTTTAGCGGCTAGCGGTAGATTTGAAAAACCTGTTATTACCCCGATAGCTAGCGCACCAACTTTTTATCCGGCAGAAGAATATCATCAAGACTATTATCAGAAAAATCCGATCAGGTATGCGTTTTATCGTTCTCGTTCAGGCCGGGACAATTTTCTCGACAAAACTTGGGGCAAGGAAATAAAGAAGGTAAAAATGGATAAAAGTGATTTGAAGTCTAGGTTGACGCCATTGCAGTATAAGGTGACGCAAAAAGATGGAACTGAGCCGCCGTTTAAAAATGAATATTGGGATAATAAACAACCAGGAATATATGTGGATATTGTCTCCAACGAACCTTTGTTTAGCTCGCTCGATAAATATAAGTCTGGTACCGGTTGGCCGAGCTTTACCCAACCTTTGGTTAAGGAAAATATTGTCGAAAAAGAGGATCGTTCGTTTTTTTCAGTTCGTACCGAAGTTCGCAGTAGTAGCGGTAATTCTCACCTAGGTCATGTTTTTACCGATGGTCCAGCACCAACTGGATTACGCTACTGCATGAATTCCGCTGCTTTACGTTTTATCCCTGTGGATGATTTGGAAAAAGAGGGGTTTGAGCAGTTTATGGGTTTATTTGACAAATAATATAGCTGTTGCAATGTGAGTATAATGTTTAAGGGGCGCTAAGGATACTTAGTGCCCCTTAAGGTTGAATGCATCTCCACTAAGTCCTGCTTAAGTCCCCACATCTATTGTCATAGGAAAACCGTCATTCGTCAGTAAATGAATGACGATTTCAAATCTTACGCCCTTTGCGATTGTAAATGCTCTTAAAATTATTTGTATTTTTCCATACTACCTAATTACCATTATTTGATTCGATTGCATATTATGCTGAAATTTGCCACCGATTATGATTTCAAAAAAGCCACCGAATATTGCGTGAAACCTGCCAGGCATTACGATCAAAACGGCTACATTTTGACTGCCAAATATCCTAATATTTGAAAATTGGTGATGTCGCGTGATGGATATCGCGATTCGCGGTAACGCTTGATCTGTGCGATTTTCTATTCCACAAAAGCAAAGCAGAACTACTTCCAAATCGCCTCAGAGTTAACTATCCGCAATAATTTCTGGACATTGACGAGTGCCCTGAATTGCTTTATTTGTAGACATTTCTTATCCGAGGAGAAGATGCTTGAGAGAAAACCACCTAGTGAGCAGAATATAGAAAGGTTTTGTTCTTTTGGGAATAAGTGTCCATGTAAGTTTAGTTTGTTCAGGTTTTCAATTATATGAGCATGCAAAACAATAAATTATATTTTTTAACTGTGGGCAACTGTACCTGTTGGTAGCCAGATGATATATGCTAATTTGTTTAAACGTTGTAGGTGTATGTACTAGCTCAATTCCTATTGGAGAAAATCTGATGACTCATCTTCTTTCCTCGACTGCAGAACGTGCGATTAACTACCTCGATAATATTAATGACCGATCCATTGTTCCAGAAAGTTCGGCGGTTAATAGGACCGCCGGTTTTATTGAAGAGATGCCCGAAGAGGCAACAAGTCCGAACGATGTTATCCAGATGCTTGATGAACTAGGCTCTCCGGCGACAATGGCAACAACTGGGCGCAGATTTTTTGGTTTTGTAGTCGGAGGAGTTTATCCTGCGGCGCTAGCGGCAAATTGGCTGGCATCGACATGGGATCAGATCAGTTCTTATTACCAAATTACTCCGGCAACAGCCAAGATTGAAGAAGTAGCACTGCGTTGGATGATTGATGTTTTAGGACTCCCTGAAGAGTGTAACGGTGCATTTGTAACAGGCGGCACGATGGCCAACTTTACAGCTCTTGCCGCAGCACGACGACAGGTTTTGCTGCAAGCAGGGTGGGACGTTGAGGATGAAGGTCTCTTTGGCGCTCCTTCAATCACCGTTGTTGTCGGCGAAGAAGCTCACCCGACACTTTTTAAGTCGTTGGCAATGCTTGGGCTTGGCAGAAAACGGGTTATCAAAGTGCCAGTAGATTTGCAGGGTCGAATGCGGGCTGATGCTCTACCTGAGATCTCTGGACCAACTATTGTTTGTACCCAAGCCGGCAATGTCAATTCGGGGGCCATTGATCCAGTTAGCGAAATTTGCGACCTGGTTCAGAAGCAGGGGGCATGGGTTCATGTCGATGGAGCATTTGGCCTCTGGGCGGCAGCATCGCAATCTTATGCGCATCTCGTTGCGGGAGTTGAAAAAGCAGATTCATGGAGCACCGATTGCCACAAATGGTTGAACGTTCCCTACGATAGCGGTGTTGCCTTTGTGAAGAATGAATATGCTTTGCGGGCAGCCATGAGAATCAGCGCTGCATATTTGCCAGCTCCGAAAGAGCATCGCGACCCCTCGGACTACACCCCTGAGTTTTCTCGTAGAGCGCGAGGCGTGGAAGTCTGGGCGGTTATGAAACATCTCGGGAGACAGGGGTTGGCTGAACTTGTTGAAGGATGTTGCTCTCATGCTCGACATTTTCGTGATGCTTTGTCGGCTGCTGGATTTGAGATTCTCAATGACGTTGTCCTGAATCAGGTTGTTGTTTCGTTCGGTGATGAGCAGACGACAAAACGGCTGATTGATCGTCTACAACGGGACGGCACTTGCTGGGCAGGCATAACTTCATGGCAGGGACAAACAGCTATGAGAATTAGCGTTTGTTCCTGGGCAACAACAGAAGAAGATGTCGAATTGAGCTTAAAAGCAATTATAGATATAGCAGATAATGTAGCTTCACTCTAAAGTTGCTTCCGACGGCAGGCGTTATGATGACTCCCGCAAGCCACTATTTTGGGATAGATTAAGCTTCAGACTGTCTATGCGGTCCGAGGTTTTACTGCATGTTGTTGGAGAATGAGATCTTGCTTGACCTTAGGGGAAATCGTATATAATCGACTTACCAAAAACCAGGGTTTTACTTTTGATAACAAGTTTTGATGCAGCCATCCTTTGTTTATGACTGGTTGGTTTAAGTTAAGAACAGGTGGTGGGCTTCAAGTAAAAATCTGTGGCCGATTTAGGCAAGAA
>JADGED010000040.1:0-10033 GCA_016744555.1 Desulfuromonadaceae bacterium | reverse complement strand
AGAATATGCAATCAGGTGTCCTTTTTAAGGATAATAAGTCCGTCCAGGTGCGCTATAATGCAAGGCACTTAATCTGTAAGGAGAAAATATCTTCATGGTGTTTTTCGAGTGGAAAGAACAATACGAGCTGGGTTTGCCGCATATTGACCTGCAGCACACGATGATCGTCAACATGATAAACGAACTCTACATGTCCCTCGAAACGAGGGAGGAGGAAGACACAACCTCAAAAGTACTGGCGAAACTGCTCTGCTATGTCGAAGACCATTTTACCTCCGAGGAATCAGCAATGCGGGAGAATAATTATCCAGACCAGGATGCGCACTTGGCAGCACATGACGCCTTCAGGGTAAAAGTAACCCGGTTGCACGACAGGCATCGGGCTGGGGAAAGAATTGCAGGCTATGAGTTGAGTGAGTTTTTAAAAGACTGGTTGCTGGAACATATTGCCCAGGTTGATAAAGATTTCGGGGCTTTCGTATTTCAACTCAGTGAGAAAGCCAAAGAGGCATTTCTCCGCCAGAATCCAGACCACCCTCTATCGAAGAATACACATACGAGGAACCTTGGATAACCATACCAAAATGCATGTATGGCCGCCACTGACCGCCATTATTGATCCTGATTAGTGCTAATTTTCAACCAGGAACAACCACGCCTCAGTTCTTCATGTAAGATTTAAGTTGCTAGCTTTAAAAATCGATCTGTCTCTACTTGAATAGCACTTTTATAGGTGAATATTGATTTTTGAGAGTAAAAAAGCGGAGCCATTGCTGACCCCGCTTCGGTTTGATTATGTTGAAATACTACTAAGCTTTCTTTTGCTTTCTTCTGTACCAGCCAAAACCTAAAAGTCCGCTGCCAAGGAGAAGGATGGTGGATGGCTCTGGAACTGGAGCAGGAGCAGGAGTATTTTCAGTTGCTTCAACCGCTGAATAGATATGTGCGTTCAAGCTATAGAATTCATCAAGTTTTAAATCAGCGGATATACTTAGCAGTCCTGAGCTGGAAAGATTAGAGATACTATCGTATCCATACTCAACAGTTGTTCCAACTGAATCCACATAAGTTGTTTTGCTCAATGTTAATTCAATTAAAGAGAATGACCAATTGTTATCTCCAAAACTATCAATTAGCATTGTGTAGGGAATTGTCAGGTTTAGATGGTAACCATATCCTCCGTAATTTTCTTCATCAGCATAATATTCTTCCTCCCCGCCTGGAGCGTAAAACAACATGAAGTCACCTGTTCGGTGGAGGTCAGCATTTGCTGCTGCATCTATTGTCGCAACGCCATCTGCGGAGGCCGATACCTGAGTGGACAAATAACTAGCAGTTGTGGAGACATTTCCCGTCGCATTGTCTGTTGCTGCCGATAGGTCAAGCGTCCTCCACGGACCGTGGTCAATAACTCGCGCTCCATCACTATTGAAATCAGATACTGCTGCATCGTCATTTGCATACGCTCCAAGATTTGAATACTCATGCTCAGCCCACTCGATAGAAGTGCTTACATCGTATCCGTCAACAATAAACGACAATCCCTGCCAATTAAGGGAACTGGATGTTGTCACGGTTGAGAGTGCGAAAGTTGTACTGCTGAAAATCAGCAAGGTTAAAAAAGAAAGGGTGGTGACAAGACTCTGCTTGAGGGCATTACGTTTCATATCAAATTCCTTTCTTAATAAAAGTTGCCTATTAAAAAGTCATGATATTGTGATATTAAATGCAAGAAAAATGCCCAGCAAATTATGTTAGTATCTTCGGTAAGCTACTAATCTATAACGATAAAAGTTTTATTTTGTGTAAATTTTTCCAACACGGTTTTGGTAACATTTGCCCACCAGTCTGCGCTAACTTCGATTTAAGAGATTTTCAAAACATAGTGTTTATGTCTGCAGTAATCGAACTTAAGCCCAAGAACCCCATTTTGCAAAAATCCTTTCATAAAATAAAGTCACATCACCATAGAATTATGAAATGTAATCCATCGGCAGATGGGTGTTAAATATATCGTGAGTTTTGAGGTCAATATAATAGATGATAATTGCAAAAAAGCTGTGGTTGCCCCATGCTTTAAATGGGTAATTTTATGTTTTAGTAATGGCGCAGTAGGAGTATTTATGAATTTGACTTTCGGTAATCTTTCAATATGTGTAGTATGTCGATTTTAGAAAATACACATTCTGCCGATGTTGTGCGCAGTGATGGGCATTTGGACATTGACACTAACTTTTGACGTTTCACAAGTGCAATAAAGAGGAGGAAAACATGTCGGTTAATAAGGTTATTCTGGTTGGTAATTTGGGCAAGGATCCAGAATTACGTTACACCCCGTCTGGGACAGCGGTTACTACATTTTCTTTGGCAACTACTGAGCGATTTAAAGATCGTGAAGGTAATAAACAAACCAAAACTGAGTGGCACAATATTGTTGCGTGGCGTCAGTTAGCAGAAATTTGCGGTAAATTTCTCCATAAAGGTAAACAGGTTTATATCGAAGGTAAAATTCAAAACCGTTCCTACGATGATCGTGATGGTAACAAGCGCTATATCTCCGAAGTCGTTATGAACGAAATGCAAATGCTTGGCAGCCGCGATGATAATCAGCAGGGCGGTGGTAGTTATGGTGGCCAAAGTAGTAACCAGGGCTCTCAGGGCCAGCAAGCACAGCCGCAAGCGCAAAGTCAAAATCAGGGCGGAGGCAATTATGGCGGTGGCCAGCAACAGCAGCAGAACCAAGGGGGCGGCTATCAAAATAATCAACAACAAGGCGGTGGGTTTGAAGAACCGGTGTTTAATCCCGATGATGAAATCCCCTTTTAATTAGACCCTTTTTCTTTTCGTATAAGATCAACGTATATATTGAGAGGTTACTATGATTCGCCCAGCTCACAACAATACCGTAACGGTTAAATACACCGGCACTCTAGCAGATGGTACAATTTTCGATGCGTCTCCTGAGGATACTCCACTGTCGTTTATTATCGGCAGAGACGAGGTGGTCAAAGGTTTTGAAGCAGCAGTTGTTGGCATGTCTCAGGGAGAGACAAAAACTGTTGTTATCGAACCATCTCAGGCGTATGGCGAAACTAATCCTGCAATGATCGAAGTACTTAAGCGCACTGAATTGCCAAAAAATCTTGAGATTACCGAAGGTGGCCAACTAGAAGTTACTCAAGCTGATGGTAGCTTATTGCTGCTCATGGTCGATAAATTGACCGAAGAGACCGTCACTGTTAATGCTAATCACCCTTTGGCTGGTAAGACTTTGACTTTTGTTATTGAATTACTAGAAGTTGATACCGAGCCACCTAAGGAATTGCCAGCGTTTTATTCACAAGCGTTAGCGACAGGGCAAACTCGCCACTGATAGTTTGTTTGTGGTTAATTAATAGCATATATGAGCCCTTGCATGCGTTGCTTGGGCTCATTTGTTTATAGATGACAATGTGTCATGAGGGTAAAAGTGTTTTGCAATAAGAAATGCTCTTGCAGCTTAAAGCATGCAATAATTTTATTTTTAGAAATAACTCTCGGAGTAAAATCTTCTAAACTTTGAGCTCTATCCAAGCATAATAGCTAACCCCGATAAACCCAACAGAAAACAGTAATAGAATAACTGCAAATGCACCAAGAGTCCAAGCCTGAGGGTAGCAATTTACTTTGTAGCAGAGATATGCAAGGTAGCTACAGAGTAGACATAGGGGTAGAGCAAGAATAATCATCATGGTGGAATATCTCCAATATAAGCTAATATGCAGCGGCACATAGTATCTTTAAAGATACTGTTTTTGTCAAAACATAGTGTTCAAAATTTCTATTTTTAATAAGGCTGTGAGGCCTGAGTAAAAACTTTATAGGGATGTGTTAGTTTGGTTCAGATACTCTTAATCTAACGGTCTAATTATTTTCAAAGTTCATCCCGCCAAAAGAAAGCTAAAGGGTCGCAGTGCATGAAGCTTAAATTGAACATGGTCACAACTGGTTTCTTCCGCTCGATAGTGCAATGGGTTTTTTTTCTCTGGATCTTAATTATCGGCGTACAATTTGGTTTTTTTGTAAGACATTTTGAGTCACAGTCTGCTGTGCCATTAGTTGCTAGGCCCGCTGGTGTTGAAGGTTTTTTGCCAATAGGTGCACTTGCAAGTTTACGACATTGGCTCGTTTCTGGTGAGGTCGACAAAATTCATCCGGCTGCATTGGTGTTGTTCCTGACTTTTGTGGCGATGAGCTTGTTAGCAAAAAAATCATTCTGTTCTTGGCTTTGCCCAGTAGGCACGCTTTCGGAAGGGGTTTGGAAGGTAGGGCAAAGAATCTTTGGACAAAATTTTCGGATGTGGCGTTGGTTAGATTTTATAATGCGAAGTTTAAAGTATGTTCTACTATTATTCTTCGCAAAAATTCTCTTACTAGATATGCCAGCATATGCTCTAGGGCAGTTTTTGCAATCTCCATATTGGGCTATCAGTGATGTGAAAATGCTCCATTTTTTCACCAAAATGTCGGTAACAACAATTGTAGTTTTAGTTGTTATGACTGGATTGTCGCTCTTTTACAAAAATTTCTGGTGTCGTTATCTGTGCCCTTATGGTGCTCTTTTGGGGTTGCTAAGCGTTTTTAGCCCAATGAAGATTCGCCGCGATGCTCATGTTTGCATCGGTTGCGGCCATTGTAGTTCCGTTTGCCCCTCTCAATTAGGGGTGCATCGCAGCAAGTGTATCCGGAGCCCGGAATGTACTGGATGTCTCTCCTGTGTTGATTCATGCGCAAGTAACGCACTGCAGATGTCTCCACCATTCTTTACTTCATCGCTGCCAAGGTGGGTGTTTCCAGTTATGGTTTTAGCGATTTATGCTGGTGGAGTAGCTTTAGGAATGGCAAGCGGGCATTGGGATAGTTCTTTGAGTTATGAAGACTATCGGCAACTTATTCCAATGGCAGCGAATTTAATGCATTAATTTTATTGCCTATAATGTAAACAAAGAATCTTTAGTCCGATTGCAGCTGTATTCTAGGACAATTTTTTTAATGATGATGAATCTTAGTTATTAAGCTGCCCCGTGGTACCTATATTGTCGTCAGTGCAAACTGATACCTTGATATTAGTGCATTTCTTAAGTAGTATTAAGTTCCTGAATTTCATATGTTTTAATTAAAATCGCCGGGGAGGGGCATAGCTATTTTTGTTATTTTTATAGCAAATAGTAAGGTTTAAAAAGGCTTTATGTCGCATGTCCCGTCTTTCGCCTAAAAATCGTCGTGTATTACAGCTGGCAGCGTTGACACTTATTGTGGCAATGTTTGCTTTGCAGGGGCTATTTTTTATAGCTATGCAGCGGGAAGTGAGGGGGAAAGCTCAAGCGACAGTAGCTAATATTCTCAATGTTCAGCGTGCGATTCGTAGTTATGTCGAAACCGTATTGCGTCCCGAAGCTTACCGTTTGCAGAGCCACGATATTTTAGATGCAGATTACTTCTCCCCTGAGATGATGTCTCGGTCTTTTGTTTCGCGTAAAACCATTAACATCTTTAGTGAATTGCACGACGAGAGTTTCCCTGCTTTCGTCTTTCGCTACTCATCAAAATCACCTTTAAATCTTAAAAATCAAGCAACCGCTGATGAATTATTATTGTTCGACCATTTTGAGAAAAATGAACTTACAGAATTGAGTGAAATAAGGCAGATTGACGGGGTCGATTACCTCTATTATGCTTTACCGCTTGGTCGTTTTAAACCTGCTTGTCTGCTTTGCCACGGGAACCCAGACGATGCGCCGCATGTTTTAACTGAGCGTTATGGGCGTACTCATGGTTTTCAACGGAGTGTCGGTGAAATTTCTGGGATCACTTCTATTGCTTTGGATTTAACCTCTTATCTACAAAAAGGGCGGAAGGATTTTTTATTTGCCAGCACTTTGGTTTTTATTATTTTTTTAACAGTGTTTGCAGTTTTTTGGCGGATGCTATTGCTTAAAGATAGTCAGGATCATTTGTTGTTGCAAAAGAATGAAGAATTATCCCGATTGTCCAGTGTTGATACTTTGACCGGAGTTTGGAACCGATTGCAATTAGACCGTGAAATGGTTCGATCAATGGCACTGGCAAACCGGCAAAAAACTTCGCTGGCTATGATCTTAATGGATTTAGATTACTTTAAGCAGGTAAACGATAATTACGGTCATAGTGTCGGAGATGAGGTGCTAACGTGTTTTGCTAAGTTTCTCAAACAGATGGGTCGGAAATCAGACTTTATTGCCCGTTACGGCGGTGAAGAGTTTGTTATTGTGGCACCACAGATGGATAAGAGTGAACTTATAGTTTTTGCTAAACGTCTATTGGCGAACATGGAGGCAGTTAAGTATCCTCATGGCATTAAGTTGACCGCAAGTTTAGGACTTGCGTTGATGAATCATGGTGAGGATGCTAAGCAGTTTTTCTGTCGTGCAGATAACGCTTTGTACGTATCTAAAATGCAAGGGCGTTTCCGCTATACTATGGCGGATAACAATATCGATAAGACTGAGTTGGTGCCGGGCAAAAAAAACACTTAAAATTAGTGTAGCCTGCCATGGCTATAAGTGCTACCCGCTTACAGCTTTCCGGCGTTTGTTTGGATGGCAGTGAAATTCAAAATAGTGATTATGTGTAATCTGTTGACATGGTTAGGCAGTGTGCTATCTTGTTTAAATGTGTAATTTTTAATGATGTATTTGTGGGTAAACGATAGCAACCTGAGGAAGCTTAATTTATGTTTGATAACTTGAAAATTGGAACCAAGCTCCTCCTCCTATCTGGAACTATCCTTTCCCTGTTAATTGTTGTGCTGCTAGTAGGTCTGTCAGGTCTATCAAATAATGTCGAAAGTGGGCAAAGGGTAGCCGATGCGGAAAAATTAAACAGTGAATTAGCTCAACTTGAAATTGATTATTTGATTTGGACTAGTAAAGTTTCATCCTTATTCAATGATGAAAATATAAATGTCCTAGATGTTGAATTAGATCATACGTCCTGTGGTTTTGGTGAATGGTTCTACGGAGAAGGACGATTAAATGCCGAGAGGATGATGCCAGAAATTGCCGCTGATCTACAAGCAATTGAAGTTAGGCACGCTCAGTTACACGCTTCTGCTAAAAAAATAAATGATAGTTACCGCACCGCAGACCCATACCTCCCCCAATTTCTGGCCAAAAAAGAGCGTGATCATATGCGTTGGGCTTTTAAGATGCAGCAGGCCATAATTTCTAATGCTAATGAAGTTAAAGTTATCTTTAATCCAGAAGAGTGTAGTCTAGGAAAGTTTCTTTATGGTGAAGAGGGTAAAAATACCGTAAGGCAAAACCCTGAATTGGAGCAGGTTTTTACGGAGCTTAATGCGCCGCACCGAGAGTTACATATGCATGGTGAAGTTATAAATGGCCTTTTAAGCGTAGGTGATAAGGTTGGTGCTGCCGACTACTTTATTAATGTTGCTACACCGACACTTAAAGAAATGAGTCGTTTGCTTAAAGTTGCAGGAGAGGTCGCTGTTGTTGCGCTAAAGGGGCAAGAGCATGCAAAAGAGATTTTTATTAGTGAAATCCGCCCAGAAGTGAAAGATGTTAAGGAGCAGTTGGTAAGGATTAGAAAAAAGGTATTAGATCATGCCGCAGACTTATCTGCGCAAAATACTGCAGCGGTTAAATCTCAGACTATAACCGTTATAACTATTGGAATCATGGCTCTTTTTATTGGTGCAATTGTCGCTGTATTGATTCGACGTTCTATTGCTGCACCAATGCGCCGCACAGTAAAAATGTTAAAAAATTTAGAGAACGGTAAACTAGAAAATAGGTTAAATTTAAACCGTAAAGATGAAATAGGCCAGATGGCAGAATCGCTGGATCGGTTTGCCGATTCTTTGCGCGACGATGTTGTAGAACCATTACAACGGCTAGCTGCTGGTGACTTAACTTCTGAAGTTTACCCCCATAGCGATCAAGATGAGTTACGTGGGTCGGTTGAGAAATTGGGCAACGATTTAAATCGTATTCTGGGACAAATTTTGGTCGCTGGTGATGAAATTGCTACAGCTTCAAGTGAAGTTGCAGATGCCAGTCAGATTCTTTCTCGTGGGGCAACTGATTCGGCTGCTTCGCTTGAGAAAATATCAACATCGTTGAATGAAGCTTCCTCGAGAACAAGTGTAAATGCCAATAACTCTTCGCAAGCAAATAGGTTATCACAAGAGACTAAGCTGGCGGCAGAAAAGGGGAGCAAGCAAATGGAAATGATGATTGGTGAGATGGTTGAAATCAATCAAACTGGTCATAATATTTCAAAAATTATTAAATCAATTGATGGCATAGCTTTTCAAACCAATCTGCTTGCACTTAATGCCTCGGTAGAAGCTGCTCGTGCAGGGCGCAATGGCAAGGGCTTTGCCATCGTTGCCCAAGAAGTTCGCAACCTTGCTGGCCGAAGTGCCAATGCCGCAGCAGAAACGGCAAGTCTGATTGAAGGTTCGGTTGCTAAAGCTGGTAGTGGTGCTTTGGTAGCAAATCAAACGGCAGAAGCATTGGAAGAAATCGTCCTTGAAATCACCAAAGTAACCGATTTAGTCGCTGAAATTACCGCTGCTAGCACCAAGCAGGCACAGGGTATTGCTGAAATTAATAGTGATATTTGCCATATTGATGCAGTCACCAAGCAAAATACCCTTAGTGCAACAGCAAGTGCATCAGCTGCCGAACAGATGTCGAGCCAAGCAGATAAATTAAAGCAGATGTTGTCCCATTTTACTTTGAAAAATGGTTACGCTCAGCCTGCGCACAATTCGTTGCCACAATTTACTGCTGCACCTATGCAAGTGGATTCAGCTGCAAAGCAGGTCCGTACTCAATCTCATCAAATTAGCCTTGATGATTTTTAGCTGGAGCTATATCGCTTGATTTAGGCGCTCGCTTAGGTTGCTTTTTTCCTCGTCAATACGCATTTGCCCCCACTCTTTTTCGCTTGCCATTATTTCTATAACTCTTGCAGCTACTTGTTTTGCGGCAGTGGTATCAAGTAACGCCACCGGCATGCGTCGAGCAAGGATGTCAATTGCCCTTTCAGCCAGTTCATAGCGAACTGCATAGATTACCTCAGCTTCAATTACTGGATGGTTGTCAATTAAGCGTACTGCAAGTTTGTCCTTAGCTAGGGCGGCAACCGCTTCGGCTTGATCACCGTAGGTGCGATGTAGATAAGCGGCAATGTCGGCAGCGAACCCATATTTTTGTTGGAGCTGCTTCGCACCGTCAAGGTTGAAGTTGGTGCTGCCTAGTAGCTGCAATTGTTCGGTTTGACAGTTTGGTATCAGTGGGTTTAATTCGAACTTGTTGATGGCATGATCAACGCTATCTGCTGCCATTTTTCGGTAACTGGTCCATTTGCCACCAGCGATGGTCATTAACCCACTGCTACTGTCTACAATAACGTGATCACGTGCCAATTTGGCCGTATCGGTTGCTTGCGGATCAGTGACCAGTGGTCGCAATCCTGACCACACGGCTTTAACATCTTCTCTGCTTACGTCGAGGTTGAAATATTGACCTACGTGGCGTAACAGGTAGGTAATCTCCTCTTCTTGTGGCCGTGGGTGTTCGCTTATTTCTGCTGGTTCATCGGTTGTACCAACTAAAGCATGATTTTCCCACGGGAGGACAAATAGCACCCGGCCATCTTCGGTTTCAGGGATCATTAAGCCTGTGTCTGGTGGGGCAAAACGTTTGTCCAAAACGATATGAATGCCGCTGCTGGCGGTGATTATAGGTGGCACATTTGGGTCATCCATTCTTATTATTTGATCAACAAATGGTCCGGTGGCATTGATAACAACTTTGGCGTGTAGTTGCCAATTATCCCCGCTTAAAGAGTCGCATACCTCGGCACCAACTATTTTTTCATTGTCTTTTAGTAGGCCATTAACGGCGACATGGTTGCTGATTACTGACCCGTGTTGTTCTGCTGTTAATGCGAGAGTAAGTGCCATGCGGGCATCGTGAAATTG
>JADGED010000409.1 GCA_016744555.1 Desulfuromonadaceae bacterium | reverse complement strand
CCATTGCAGGATGTCATATCTCTGAAGGGAAAGTCATTAGAGGTAAAAAAGTCAGACTGCTGCGCGATGGAGTAATCAAGTGTGATACAGCCTTGTCATCTCTGCGACGCTTTAAGGATGATGTGAAAGAAGTGGATCAGGGATTTGAATGCGGTATCGGTCTTGAAAAATATAATGATATCAAAATTGATGATGTCATTGAATGCTATGAAGTAGAAGAAAGAAAGTATCAGAGTGAATAAATAACAAATGAAACCCTATTCAAGAGCTGAAAGAGTCAGTGTGAATATTCAAATTGCCATTACTGATCTTTTAAGCAGAAAAATGCAGGATCCCAGGATTGAAATGGCGACCATCAGTGGTGTAAAAATGTCTTCCGACTTAAGGGTGGCTGATATCTATGTCACTATTTTTGGTGATAAAAGAAGAATTAGAAAAGCCATGGAAGGATTCGAACAATCCAAGGGATTTATCAAAAAAAGTATCGCCCCTAAGCTGGGGTTAAGGTATATGCCGGAACTACGATTCTTCAGGGATGATACG
>JADGED010000408.1 GCA_016744555.1 Desulfuromonadaceae bacterium | reverse complement strand
ATATACAGCCTACCTTGATATCCTGGGAGAAGAGCTTGTTCCGGCAATGGGCTGTACAGAACCCATTGCCATTGCCTATGCGGCAGCCAAGGCAAGACAAACCCTGGGCCTACTGCCGGACAAGGTGGAGATCCAGGCCAGTGACAATATAATCAAAAATGTAAAAAGTGTTGTGGTTCCCAACACCGGTAACCTCAAAGGAATAAAGGCATCTGCGGTTGCCGGAATCGTGGCCGGGGATGCGGACAAAGTGCTTGAGGTAATCTCCTGTGTGGATGATCAGGAACGAAAAGAAATTTATGCCTTTCTTGAAAACAATGAGGTGACCGTCTGCAAATCAGACAGCGATTTGACCTTTGATCTGGTGGTGACTGTTTTTAGTGGCACATCAAAGGCATCTGTCCAGATTTCCCACTACCACACCAATATTGTTTTGATCACAAAAAATAATAAAATTATTTATCAGAATCAGGAATGTGAGGAAATAAAACCCACAAACCTTACCGATCGGTCCATGATGAATGTAAACGATACCCTTGCGTTT
>JADGED010000407.1 GCA_016744555.1 Desulfuromonadaceae bacterium | reverse complement strand
GTTCATTGCCTTGGCGAGAATCCGCGCCACGGTTGTCTTTCCCGTACCACGGGGACCGGAAAAAAGAATGGCATGGGCAACACGATCAGAGGATATGGCGTGGGATAACGTGGTGGTGACATGGGACTGGCCCACGACATCATCGAAAAGTTGGGGTCTGTATTTTCGGGCAAGGACAAGATAAGACATGGTGACCGGGTCTCCCTACCGGCCGACGACCGGCTCCAAAACGGAACTCGGACAAGGCGCCGGCGTATCATCAGATCAGCCGCGGCCTGGGTGCCGCTTGAAAGGGCCCCTGCCTGGCGGGGGTTCACGACGGAGGTGTATCATGGGCAATGGCTGCTGCAACCATCCCCACCGCTCCTTCGGGTGGCATGCATAAAAAAAAGGAGCCAAAAACAAAAAAACAGGTGCCCCACTTCCAAATTGAAAAGACGTGGTGAAAACCTGTTCTTAAAAACCGCTCCTAATTTATAAGGGGGATGGCGGAGAGGGAGAGATTCGAACTCTCGGTACCTGTTACAGCACACACGCTTTCCAGGCG
>JADGED010000406.1 GCA_016744555.1 Desulfuromonadaceae bacterium | reverse complement strand
GCGATAAACAGCCTGTATTTCGTTGACTAAATGTTCTGCTAAGGTAATTGAACCGAGCAGGCGTAGAATGTCGTGTAGGCTACGTTCTCCATCCACAACGACATCACCCTTTTCAACATATTCCCCTTCAAAGACGTTGACTTTGCGCCATTTAGGAATTAACTCTTCCGTAGACACCCCATCACTACTGGTAATCACTAAACGTTGCTTACCTTTCGTTTCTTTACCAAAGGATGCCGTACCTGTCGCCTCTGCCATTACTGCCATATCTTTTGGCTTACGTGCTTCAAATAAATCAGCAACCCGTGGCAAACCACCCGTAATATCACGCGTAGTAGAAGAAGCTTGTGGCAATCGAGCAATAACATCACCGACTTTTACCAGCGCACCATTTTGCAAATTAACTACAGCACCGCCAACTAAAGGATACTGTACAGGAACATTCCCTCCCTCAAAGTATAATGTTTCTCCTGCACTATCTAACAAACGAATGGTCGGACGTAAATCTTTACCACCAGCTCCACGCGCGAGTACATCTTTTACAACCGTTGAG
>JADGED010000405.1 GCA_016744555.1 Desulfuromonadaceae bacterium | reverse complement strand
GATTAGCGTAAAGGCCCCGGAAGATCAGACCGAGGCGATTGTTCGGCGGGTAAGGGGTGCGATAGATGGAATTGAAGGATTGAAAGAGGTGGATATCAGAGTGGATCCGTATTTTTGAATGATCTTAAAGTGTACGTTTGAAAAAGGCCAGTCTGCAAACGATGCAAACTGGCCTTTTTTTATTGCTGGTAATTTAACGATATTAAATGCTTTTTTGAGCCGAACGAAGTGTGTTCTTCATAAGCATGCAGATGGTCATTGGACCGACACCGCCCGGCACTGGTGTTATTTTTCCTGCAATTTCTTTCGCTTTATTAAAGTCAACATCACCTTTAAGGATAGCTTTACCTGTCTTTTCATTTTTACCGACACGATTAACACCGACATCAATAACGGTTGAGCCCGGCTTTATCCATTCCGGTTTAACCAGATCGGGAACACCGGCTGCAACGATAAGGATATCGGCCCTTTTACAGTGGCCAGCAAGATCTTTTGTCCTGGTATGGACGATGGTTACGGTACTGTTGGCACCTACGCCTTTCTGTGCCATCATCATGGC
>JADGED010000404.1 GCA_016744555.1 Desulfuromonadaceae bacterium | reverse complement strand
CATCCACCGGGCGTGATGTGGCCCTGAAATTTTACGTGGACCACCAGGATGCCGACAAGTGTGACCACGCCATGGCCTCCCTTAAAAAGTCCATGGCCTGGGATGAGGCCACCTTTGGCCTTGTCTACGACCTCGATATTTACATGGTTGTGGCCACCCATAGTTTCAACGCCGGGGCCATGGAGAATAAAGGCCTCAACGTCTTTAACTCAAAATATGTGCTGGCAAAGCCCGAGACCGCCACGGATATGGATTTTCAAAATATCGAAGGGGTTATCGGTCACGAATATTTTCACAACTGGACGGGCAACCGGGTGACCCTGTGCAACTGGTTCCAGCTCTCCCTGAAGGAGGGGCTCACGGTTTTTAGGGACCAGGAGTTCTCTTCGGACATGGGGTCCCGCGCCGTGAAACGTATCTCCGATGTCCGTGCGCTTAGGGCTGCACAGTTTCCTGAAGATGGGGGCCCCATGGCCCACCCCATCCGCCCTGAATCCTATATCGAGATGAATAACTTTTATACGGCCACGGTTTACAACAAAGGGGCCGAGGTCATCCGAATGATTCATACCTTTCTTG
>JADGED010000403.1 GCA_016744555.1 Desulfuromonadaceae bacterium | reverse complement strand
ACTGCCAACCAAACAGACCCAAGACCGTTCCGCGATAGTCGACGAACATCGCTTTGATGGTACCTGTCCCCACCTGGCGGTGTGCGGCTCGCCGCTCGATCCCGACCCCAGAACAAATTCAAAAAACCCCGAGGTTACCCTCGGGGTTCGCGCGTTGCTCGGTGCCCAGAGACGGAATCGAACCGCCGACACGGGGATTTTCAGTCCCCTGCTCTACCGACTGAGCTATCTGGGCAAAGGCTGTGCGGGGGCGTAGGCTTACTCGCTCGGCCATCGGCCGTCAAGCCTAGATAGGCCAGACCCAAAGGGTTGGCTCACTGCGGCGTAAGCTGCGCGCATCGCCCGACTCCCGGTCGGGGCTCGCGAACGAGCATGAGGCCCCGAGCGTCACCGATAGTGTCACCGATAGGTTGTGAGAATCGCGAAGCCGAAGGGCACTTGTGCACAACACATGAAAATGTGTAAGCGTTTAATTGTGATATTCATTGCCAGCACGATTTCGCTGTTCGCACCCAGATGAGTGGGCCTAGAGGCCCAACCCAGGGGTGGGCCTCGACGGGACCAAACCACAGGAGATGCAGCC
>JADGED010000402.1:293-592 GCA_016744555.1 Desulfuromonadaceae bacterium | reverse complement strand
CGAATATACTGCCAAAGGGAATTTGGTCGGTGTCATTACTAATGGTTCCGCAGTATTGGGACTTGGTAATATAGGAGCTCTCGCAGGAAAACCTGTAATGGAAGGAAAGGGAATTCTATTTAAAAAGTTTGCCGATATTGATGTTTTTGATATAGAGTTAAATATATCTGACCCAAAACAATTTGTTGAAGTTGTAAAAACAATGGAACCAACATTTGGAGGTATTAACCTTGAAGACATAAAAGCTCCTGAGTGCTTTTATATTGAGGAAGAACTCAAAAAATGTATGAATATTCCTG
>JADGED010000402.1:0-283 GCA_016744555.1 Desulfuromonadaceae bacterium | reverse complement strand
TATCTAGACTTAGGCGTTGACCCTGATAAAATGTTTTTACTTGATAGTAAAGGTGTATTGTGGAACGGAAGAGGTGACGAAAGCAAAAACAAATATAAAAAACCATTCTTCCGTGATACTGAAGCTAGAACTTTAGATGATATTATAGATGGAGCTGATGTGTTTGCTGGGTTTTCTGCAAAAGGTGTTTTGACTAAAGACATGGTGAAGAAAATGGCTAAAGATCCTTTAGTATTTGCTATGGCAAATCCTGATCCAGAAATAGCATATGATGACGCAAAAG
>JADGED010000401.1 GCA_016744555.1 Desulfuromonadaceae bacterium | reverse complement strand
GTTGTGACAATCGAGATGAGAAAACTATGGAAGTACCTGTTGAAATCGAATTTACAGAAAGTGATATAAATTACTTTAATCAGTTTAGCCAAGATGAATTAGAGTTAATTGATAATACTCTTTATTCTCATACGAGTGATAGGTGGCAAAAAATAGCTATAGTTATTGCCAAATCTTTAAAATTACGCGATCAATTTAAAGATCTAAATGATGTTAAGTTGTTACTTAGGGTATATCACTTGATAAATACTAGAATGCTTGAATCACAAGGTAATATCAAAGCTATGCGTTTTAGTGAAGTAAAGCGAAAGTAAAACAAACAAATTATTTCAGCAGGATAAAAAACAGTTGGTTTTTGCTCGTGCTTCGCTTATTTTAACCAATTATTTTATCGCTTCTGAATAGGAGTGTTAATAAATCAAAACCTTTGATCAGAAAAAAAAAAAATCAATTCTGCGGCTTAAACCCTTTTCTGGCTTTGTCTCTTTGTCTGATTAATCCTTGTTGAGAAGTATTGGCAACCAACCTTCCATCCAAAGTAAATACACGGCCTTGAGCGAAACCACGACCTTGCGAAGCCACTGGGCTGAAAC
>JADGED010000400.1 GCA_016744555.1 Desulfuromonadaceae bacterium | reverse complement strand
ACATTGCTGCACGCGGTATTGATGTTTCCAATATCTCTCACGTAATCAACTACGACGTGCCAGATACAGCAGAAACATATACCCATCGAACCGGCCGAACAGGTAGAGCAAAACCGAGTGGGCAGGCTGTTACCTTTGCTGATCGAGGCGATCAGGTGATGATCTCGCAAATTGAGCGCATTCTTGGTAAAAAGATGAATCAGCGCCCACTTAATCAGATTATTAAGGTGCAAGAACTGAGCAAAGAGAGTAGAAAAACGGTAGCTCCTGTAAAAAGCACAGGTGCTCCAAGAGCAAAAAATAACAACTCTCGAAATAAAAATACAAGAAATAAGAGTGTTTCTTTCGATTTTGGTATAAACACTTCTTCATAGATTTTTTTTTATCTGGAACACCCAGATAATTCGTTGAGCCATCAAAAGGTGGTTTGACTTTATTACAAAGCGGCTCCCAATGGAGCCACCACACAGGAGTATTACAAGATGGCTGAAGGAACAGTAAAATGGTTTAACGATGCAAAGGGTTTTGGTTTTATTGAGCAGGATGGCGGTAAGGACGTATTTGTTCATCACTCAGCTATCCAAGCTCAGGGATTCAAAT
>JADGED010000003.1:3037-34654 GCA_016744555.1 Desulfuromonadaceae bacterium | reverse complement strand
GTAAGTAATATTTGTGCAAATAAATTAATAGAATTCAAAGGATTACGGATTTCGTGCGCCATTCCGGCAGAAACATGCCCAAGTGCAGCCAATTTCTCTGACTGAACTATCTCTTTATGCGCTGCAGCAAGAGCTAAGCTCTTTTCTTTCACTCGCTGTTCCAACTTTACATTCCACTGCTCTATCTCGAGCTGCATAATTTCTCGTTCTCGCAGTAATGCAAGGTTTTCTAGTTCCACTTTTCTAATTGCAAGTACCGAATTGATTCGTTCTTGCAAGCTACCTTTAGCAAAAGGTTTGCAAATATAATCTGCCGCCCCTGCACGCATTAGCTCAACAGCAACCTCTTCATTTCCCTTACCAGTAAACATAATGACGTAGGTGTCAGGAAAGTTGCTACGAATTTGTTTTAAAGTATCTAAACCATTCATCACTGGCATCATATAATCTAGTAACACCAGTGCTGGTCTATGTTTTTCCACCATGTGCAAGCACTGCCTACCGTCAAAAGCAGACAAAACCTGAAAACCACTTTTCTTTAATAGTAACTTGGTTAGTTCAACTATAGCTCGATCATCATCAACAACAAGAATTTGTTCACCGGAAAAATGACTTTGATTAGTACTCATGGCTCATTATCTCTCCAAACTTTCTCAAGCAACAAAATTGAACTTACTATATCAAGCATGGTTAATTATTAGCAAAAAAAACACATAAAAAAAGCAGCCATACGGCTGCTTTTTTAAAATTACAATTTCACATTGCTATCCAAGTAAAGATTAGTCCTGCTCTCCGTCTGCTAGACGCACTGTCAGTACCGGCACAGAAGAGTTACGTACTACTTTTTCTGCAGTACTACCAAATAAGATATGATCAAGACCAGTCCTACCATTAGTTCCCAAAACAATCATACTTACACTTTTTTCTTCAGCCTGTGCAATTATTTGTTCATGGGGTAACCCGGCAACTATCACACTTTCGTAATTATCAAAATCGGCTATATTTCTGGCACAAAAACTTTCCATCATCTTTTTAGCCCCTGCTTCGATCTCTTCTTCTAATTTCTCAAATGAGATATGCGGGACATAAAAACCACGTAAATCAACCGGTTCATTAATGACATGCAAAACAACTAAACGTGCAGAAAAACTCTTAGCCATAGATAATGCCATTTTAAATGCATTATCGGAACTATCAGAGAAATCAATTGCGGTTAAAACCGTAGAAATTTGTTTCATAATTACCTCCTGCTATAACATAGCCAATGGTTCACTAATCCGACTAGGTTGATTAAAAATAGCACTAATAATTGCTTTGAGCTCATTAATTTTCACCGGTTTATTTAGGTATTCATGTGCACCTAAATTCATTGACTCAAGGTACGATCCAACTCCACCATAAGCGGTAATCATAATGACTTTTATTTGCGAATAACTTTTTTTCAATTCACGCAAAAAAACCAAACCATTCATTCCTGGCATATTTATATCGGTAATAACCAAATCAACTTCGTTCTCACCAAGGTAATCTAAGGCAGCAATACCATCTGCAACAGCCTCAACACTATATCCATCTTGGCACAACAACTTCACCAGACAAATACGAGCGTTTTCTTCATCATCTACAACTAATACTTTCGTCATGTTCACCTCTGTTAAGTTACTCTCACAGAGAGTGTAGCAGTAGTTGCCACCCTGTCAAGCTGGAGAATCACACTGATTTTTTCAAACAAATAGAAAGAAGCTACTAATCTATCACGGTAAAATTAATGAATTTAATAACTTCTGGGCGAGATACCCAACTTCAGAAGTAGTAGTAAATTGGAGAATGAGCTGTAGTTGCTCTCTTGCTTCTTCCAATTTGTTACTCTTCGTCAGCAAAACAGCCAGTTTATACCTAGCGCTAAAAAACTGCGGTTCCTCTCTTATAGCACGCAATAAATACATTTCCTGCTGCTCAACATTACCCATTACTTCATACACATTACTTTTTAAAAAATAAGCTCGCGCATAGCGTGGTGCAATATCAGTTGCTTCCGTAAAAAAAACTAGCGCCTGTGTATATTTTTTTTTCTGCAAATAAGCATAGGCTTTGCCTGTTACTGCGACATGGGGGCGCTCAAATAGTAGATCTTTTGCGGCCAAATCAAAATATTTAATTGCATTATCCCATTGCTCTATTTCTAGATACAGAGCACCGAGGTTGTTTAGATATCCAGGTTCATTGTCGGATAACTCAAGCGAGGTTAAATAGTGCTTTTCGGCAAGGTTATAAGCTTTTTTACGTTGATAGGTACGTGCTAATGCTTCATGTATTGCACTGTCATGAGGTGCAAGTTTTACAGCTTCCAGCAACTCTCGCAAAGCACTACTAGCATTGCCACTTTGCAGGTTAGCAAGAGCCGATTTATAGTGAAACTCAGCCTGTTTACTTAATTCTGGTTTTGATGCTTGATTTACTGGTACACAAGCTACTACAAAAACGAATATAATTAGAAAAGCAAAATTCAAAAGTTTAAACATTGAGACCCTTAAATTGAAAAAAGTAACACATTACATGGAAGCCAGAAACCGCCCAAGGCTTTTTCTACTGCGCAGGCGCAACATCTCAACGTCCTTATCTGCCGAGACGGTGGAACTTACGGGACGCACATTATTGTCTAGCTGACAAATTGGCAATGCGGCCCAATATTCTTTTTTCTTTTGTAGAGGAAATATATGAAAGTCAGTTTCACTCAAAACAAAACCCATTGACTCAGCAAAGCTATAGCCCTCTTCATAAACCGTATCGGCTTCAGCAAGTGGCAATTCACCTACGCTTGGCACAAAAAAGATAGAACGATCACTATCAGATAAATAAAACGCTACCAGAGTCAGAACTTTGCTTTCTCCAGAAATTTGCAACAAATACGCCTGGCAAAGTTGCGGTTGATAACCAGCAAAAGCTAACTGCACTCTACTGGTAGCCGCATGAAGATGGGTAATTTTTTCGGCTGGAACCTGTAAACTTTTCAGTTCTTTATGCTGAATGAACATTCCCGCAACCCCTTTACGATACACATTGCAATCAATAGATTAAAACATATCTAATCGATATCGGCAAACTCGGTCAGCAATTTAATTTTTTTATAACGATCTGAAATCTCTGAGAATTCAATCTCACGTAATCGATCAAGGCTGAACTTTTCAACGGTAAAAGACGCCATAACGGTACCAAATACAGTTGCCTTGCGCAAATTGTGTTCGTCAAGGTTTCTAGTCGCAGCTAAATAGCCAACAAAGCCACCGGCAAAAGTATCCCCAGCCCCAGTTGGATCAAACACTTCTTCTAATGGATATGCTGGTGCAGAAAAAATAGAACCTTCGCCAAACATAAGGACGCCATATTCTCCACGCTTAACAACAAGGATACGGGGACCAAAGCCACGGACAATTTCTGCGGCTTTAATGATATTGGGCTCATCGGCCAACTGTCTAACTTCGGCATCGTTGATAACCAAGATATCGACTTTTGCAAGAGTTTTAATTAACTCTTCTTTTTTACCTTCAATCCAAAAGTTCATCGTATCACAAGCAACGAGTTTTGGATTTTTCACCTGTTGCAAAACTTCAAGCTGTAACTCAGGATCTATATTCGCTAAAAAAACATATTCGGCATCACGATAATTTTCCGGCAATTCAGGTTTAAACGATTCAAACACATTAAGATGTGTCTCTAATGTGTGCGCTTCATTTAAATCGTAATCGTAACGTCCCTTCCAACGAAAAGTTTCACCCGAACTTTTCTGTAACCCATCAAGGTTAATGTTTCGACTACGTAAAAAATCAACATGCTCTTGCGGAAAATCGTCGCCGATAACGGCGACCAGATTAACATCGGTGAAAAAGCTCGCGGATGTAGAAAAGTAACAAGCAGAGCCGCCAAGTACATCGTCAGCAACACCAAATGGAGTTTTAATTGAATCAAACGCAACACTACCAACAACCAAAATACTCATCTTTTGTATTTCCTCTCAAGGGCTATATAAGTTAAACACATTATTAAATACTACTAAAGATACTTTCCCATAATAGGCTCTAGAGCTTGTTTTGTTTCTTCAGGAATCAAACTTTTATCGGTCATAATGGCAAATTTAAGCGCATTGGAACAACCACAATCGCGTAAACGTTGCTGCTGCACAATTGAGCCAACGGCAGTTTTGACGATTTCTCTGGCAGTTGCAACGTTTTGCTGAATAATTGCGATAACTGCCTCAACCGAAACATCATCGTGCCCAGTATGCCAGCAATCATAATCGGTAGCTAAAGCAACAGTGCCGTAGCAAATTTCAGCTTCTCGTGCCAATCTCGATTCGGGAAGATTTGTCATGCCGATAATATCTACTCCCCAGCTACGATATATATTTGATTCTGCCCGAGTGGAAAAGTTCGGACCTTCAATACACACATAGGTTCCACCTGAGTGTACTGTAGCACCAACTTCATTGGCAGCAGCAACTAAAACAGACGACAAGTCAGCACAGACGGGATCGGCAAATTGGACATGGCCAGTAATACCATTACCAAAAAAAGTTGATGCTCGTTTACCCTGAGTGCGATCAAAAAATTGATCCGGAATTACTATATGGCCAGGGACAATTTCTTCCTTCATACTCCCGACAGCAGAAACAGAGATAATCTGTTCGACACCAAGGGTTTTCATCCCATAGATATTTGCTCGATAATTAACTTCTGATGGCAAGAACTTATGTCCACGCCCATGACGTGGTAAAAACACCATTTTTGCACCATCAAGCATACCAGTTATATACGCATCTGAAGGGGCACCAAATGGAGTATCAATGTTCACCTCCTGCACATCGGTTAGCCCTTCTATTTCATAAAGACCACTACCACCTATAACGCCGATTACCGGTTGTTTCATAAACTTATCCTCCAAATAGGGACAACACAATTAGTCGCATTGCGATAGAGTTTTATTATCTAACTTTCCCTTTAGTTGCCCGCAAGCGGCAGAAATATCTTGCCCCTTACTTGCCCTAAGGGTAGCAACTATATCTCGTTGCAATAAATATGATTGAAACGCCTTAATTGATATTTCGGTAGGTGCTTTAAACTCAGCTCCATCATGCTCATTGTAAGCAATCAAATTAACCTTACAGCGAATTCCATGTAATAATTTAACCAATCGCTTAGCATCGATGATTGAATCGTTTATGCCGCCAAGGAGGATATATTCAAAAGTTATCCGCTGGCGTGTATCTCGAGTAAAGTCACGGCATGTAGCCATTAATTCGGCCAATGGATAACGACGATTAACCGGCATAAGCTGATCTCGGTCTGCATCGGTAGTCGCATTAAGAGAAACCGCCAAATTAACTTTGATTCTTTCACTTAATTCCTTGATTTCAGGCACCAGGCCACAGGTTGATAAAGTGATGCGCCGAGTTCCATACCCCAAACCATCATCAAGATAACAAATTTTCAGTGCTGAGATAACGTTATCAAGGTTATGTAGTGGTTCACCCATGCCCATCAGGACTATATTACCAACAGGGCCATCCTGCAAAGCAGCACAAACCTGATTGACAATCTCTTCAGGACGTAGATCACGAGTCAAACCAAACTTTCCAGTCATACAAAATTGGCACCCCATGGCACAGCCAACTTGGGTTGAGATACATAGCGTAGATCGATCTTCATCCATTGGAATCCGTACCGCTTCAACCGACTCTCCATCGGCTAAACGAAACAAGTATTTAACAGTCCCGTCCTCACTTGTCTCAACTACTTCAGGCTGCCAAGAGGAGACAAAAGCACGTTGAGCAAGTTGCTCACGAAACTGTTTAGCGAGATCGGTCATCTGCTCAAAATCGGTAACATGACGTTGATAGATCCAGCGCAAAATTTGTTTGGCTCGATATTTTTCCTTGCCTAACTCAGAAAGGAAAGCTTCAAGTTCCTCTTGGGTCAAACTTTTTAGATCTACTTTTCCACTATTCAAGAAAATCCTCTTTTTTATTTAAGTCGTCTAACAAAAAAATAAATATAACTATTTACCACAAATAGCGCGAACACAACCTACTTAGGGACAAAAAAAGCCCTCCGGAATAGTACCGAAGGGCTTTTGGATAAACAAGTCATTTAACGGAAAACGACTAAAGTAATTCCAGACCGTTAAAGAAGTATCCTAAGTCAAATGCTGCGGTTTCTGGAGCATCAGAACCGTGGGTTGCATTTTCACCAATATTGCTACCAAATTCTTTCCGTAGAGTACCATCTGCTGCTTCAGCAGGATTAGTAGCACCCATTAGATCACGCCACTTAACAATTGCGTTATCAGCTTCTAGAGCCATAACTACACAAGGACCACTACTCATAAAATCGGTAAGCTCACCAAAAAATGGACGCTCACTATGGACAGCGTAGAAACCCTCGGCTTCAACCTTACTTAGGTAAAGTTTTTTCAGACCAACTACTTTGAAACCTTCTGCATAAATACGAGCTAAAATCTGACCAGCTGAGCCAGCAGCAAAAGCATCGGGCTTAATAATTGCGAATGTTCTTTCCATGATATTTTCTCCTTATATGTATGGTACTTACTAAATCGTGGCGATTTTTAGCATTAGCACCGCACGGTGTCAAGAAATTAAGAAAATTGCGCCCCTTGTAAGACTGCCACGTAATATCATTTCGCTGCACACATCAACCTCCTTGGTAGTGAAATATTTTGACATTTTTTTTTAAGATAACTTTAAATTTAAATGTTAAAATAAATATCCCTTACTAGACAGGAATAGCACAATGAATCGACCAAAGATCAAGACATATATTTTGGCCCTATTTATTAGTTTGCTTCTATTTTGTGAAGCTAGTGCAACAGAACTAACAATTCGGGACGATAGAACATTATTTGATCCAAACAATGGAATAGTTTGGCAGATAGATGCTACCGGCTTTATCCCTTGGATCGAAGCGGTACATCACTGCAACGAGATGAAACTGGGTGACAAAACCAATTGGCGCATGCCGTTAAAGGAAGAACTGACATCCCTTAACAATTGGCTCGCTCAACAGACTAATAACAATTTGCCCAGTACTCTCCGACAAAGGGGGAATTTTTGGTCTTTAAGCCTTAATGGCGATGCAGGACAAGCCTCATGGATAGTTAACTTTCATAGCGGAAAAATAGAAAAAAAACCGCTAAATGCCGGAGATGTAAAGGTTAGATGTGTTGCAGAAGTACAAGAAGCAGAGTATTTAGTATTGCTACACCGCTGGTCTAATGCTTGGGCTAAGCAAGATCCGGCAACATACTTAAGTTATTATGGTAAAAACTTTGTTCCCAAAAATCGATTATCTCGTGACGAATGGGAGAAATTGCGTACAAGCAGACTTCTTTCACCAAACTACATTCAAATAGAATTAAGTGATATAGAAGTGATTGCTGCAAAAAATGGGAAAACTGAGGTCATGTTTGCCCAATCGTACCGTACCAATCGCTATCATGATCGGGTAGTTAAAGTCCTAACCTTTGAGATAGAACAAGGGGCAATGGTGATAACTGACGAAAGGGTAGTTGCAAACTTTAAATAACAACCTTTAGCTTGCAAAAACCCCTTACAAACATCATTTTTTTGCCAACTTTTGCAATAGTGGAATCACTTTACGTAAAGCGGTCCCCCGATGACTTATCCGATTTTTAATTTCTAGTGGTAGTTCTGCGGTAGTTTTTCCGTATTCTGGAACAATAAAGAGGGGATCGTAACCAAAGCCACCAGCACCACGTTCGCCACGCATAATCAAACCTGAAACCTGCCCATCGAAAGTTTCACACCTGCCATCTGGCCATGCTAGAGCCATAACACAGTGAAATGCAGCTTGACGATTTTCATCCTCTACCTGCTCCATAGCTGCTAATAATTTACAATTATTTGCAGCATCATCACCATGCTCACCCGCATAACGTGCCGAATTCACTCCCGGTGCTCCATTCAATGCCTTAACCACTAAACCACTATCATCGGCAAGGGTCAACATGCCACTAAACTGTGCCATTTCAACTGCTTTTTTTCTAGCATTGGCAACAAAAGTGTCGCCATCCTCAATTACTTCAGGTGGATCAATCAGCTGGTTAAGACCGATAATTTCGATCGGAGCATCAGCCAGCAAACGGTTAATTTCTTTCAGCTTGCCTTTGTTACCGGTAGCTACAAGTAATTTCATACTTCGGCATCCAGAGCTTGCTGTTGCAGATCGGTCAATTGCGCACAACCCTGCAAAGCTAAATCACGTAAAGCATCAAGTTCTTCAAGAGAAAACGGTTCTTCTTCTGCCGTGCCCTGTACTTCAACAAATTTACCGGTACCAGTAATTACAAAATTCATATCTACGTCAGCATTAGAATCTTCTTCATAGTTAAGATCAAGAAGTGGTTTTCCACCAACGATACCGACACTAATGGCAGCCACGCTATCTTTTAGGGGCATTTCTTTCAATTTCCCTTTGGCCACTAAACCTTGCAACGCATCATAAAGAGCAACATATGCACCAGTAATTGATGCAGTTCTGGTACCGCCATCAGCCTGCAAAACATCACAGTCAATCTGTACGGTTACCTCTCCCATTGCTTCAAGGTCAGTTACCGCCCGCAAGGAACGACCGATGAGACGCTGAATTTCTTGAGTTCGCCCAGAGATTTTACCTTTAGCTGCTTCTCGCATCGACCGAGTATGGGTAGCCCGAGGCAACATACTGTATTCAGCGGTAACCCATCCGCGTCCCTGCCCACGCATAAACGGTGGCACACGCTCCTCTACCGAGGCATTACACAAAACTTTAGTTTCTCCGCAACATACCAATACCGACCCTTCGGCATAGCGAGTAAACTGACGTTGAAAACTAATAGGACGTAATTGTTTTTCATTGCGTCCATCAAAACGCTGCTTAGTTGGTTCCATCGGTGTTCTCCTTCGACTGCTTGGCATACTGGCGGATACCGGCATACAGCGCCTGAACTATTTGTTGTTGGTATTCTGAACTTTGTAATTGTTCTAACTCTGAAGGGTTACTTAAAAAACCCAATTCAATTTGTACCGTAGGCAAATTTCCCCGTCCGAGCGAAAGGCGCGCTGATGGATAAATTCCACGAACTTCTATATCACTGTCACGCAAAGCAATTGCTAACTGTTTTGCCAGCAACAAGCTATCACTTTCTACTATTTCAACCTCTTCAGTACCAGCGGGCTCTTGCACAACCTCTTCTGGTCGCACAAACAAGCTCACACCATGCAATTCTGGAGAAAAGGATGATTGCGCATGTAGCAACAACCAAAGGTCAACATCTTCTCTGGTTGCGGGCTCTAACCGTTGTTCCATCGTCAGCTCGTAATCACCGTCTCGACTTAAGTAGATTGGTATCCCCAATTTCATCTTCAATTGTTTAGCTAATTTTTCTGCGATAGCTAAATTGAGTTGCTTCTCTTTATATCCAGATGGTGCAATTACGCCAGTATCAAGTCCTCCATGCCCGGGGTCAATAGCAACAGCATGTATCAATGGACCATTCGCGTTACTTTTTTTATTCAACAAAAAAGCAAACAATTTTTCTAAGACATTAGTGCTTTCACTAGGAGCGGTGTCGGTAATTGGATCTAAATTACGAAAGTAGATTGAACGGCCTGCTAACTGGGATAATTGATTAAGGATAAAACTGTCGGTTACCCGTAAACGACCATCTATAAAACGTGGTCTATCTTTTAAAGGGTAGTATTCATCACCTATTTTCAAATAATCACTACCAGGAGAAATTTCTGCCCACGAAGATTTGGTTTTAATCCGGAAAGTGTGGCGAATAGAATCCCAGTGCCCCTTTAAACCAACCACATGCAAAACATCTTCTACCGCTACATAGGGAGTTCCCTGCTGTTGATAAACATCCTCTAGTCGCACCGGATCCTTGCCTTTAAGGGCGATATCAACGGCTGCAAATGCGGGTTGCCAAAGAACAACCAAACTACATAGAATAAAAACAAAACGCATGAAGACTCCAAAAAACTACTATTCACTAATTAACAAGACAAAACAAAATTTTATATCGTAGGAATCACCGTTGTGTCAATCTACCAACCTACGCAACTTGACAACGGCCCCTTACCTGCAAGAGTGATTTACCCTCCACCGGATCGACCGAAAAAGCCTTAAATAATCTCTCGGTAAGTAATTGCTCCAATTTTTGTTGCGCTTGACAATCTGAACCTATAGAGCGCACTTGTCCGCCTGCTACCATGCCGTGACCGCCAGCTGTACCTATCCCGGCCACAATATCTTGAATAATTAAGCCTAACTGGACATCTGATTTCATGGTACGCATTGACAAGATTTGCGTTCCAGCGTACCACCCCATAGCCAGTACGTACTGTACTTCTTGCAGAGGCAATAAAAAATCTGCTAACTCAGCAACCAAATCAGGGTTTTCAACTTCACCGATATTGAAAACCAAAAACTCACCATAAATTTTGGCATGCTCAATTGCAGCATGAAAGGTGCTAAAATAATTTCGGCTAACCTGTGGATGAATGATATCAAAAAGGATTCGGTTATTTGAAATTGGCAATAACTTTAGATATGCCTCTCTGTCAGCTTTTGACCATTCACGCCCTAGGTCTTGGGTTTCCGATTTAATTGCGTAGAATAAAATAGTTGCAAGTTTCGTATTAATTGGTACTTCCTGCTGCGATAAATACTCATACAAGATAGTTGCCGAGGCACCATAGTGTTCACGCACATCAACCCAGTGAACATCGTCTAAGTTGCGCTTAGATAAGTGGTGATCAACAACGACATGTACTTGTTGCTCTTCAGGCAATGAATTATTACCAGTTTGCGGTTGCGTATCTACCATACAAGTAACAGCGAACTGCTGCAGGTCAAGTTCACTGATTGGTACTAGAGTAATCTCCAGCAATTCAACCATTTTCCGATTTTCACTGCGACCGATCACACCACCATAGGCTAAAACTGCGTCTTGCCCTGTCTTCACCAAAAACAGATGGCGCAAAGCCACAGCAGCAGCAATAGAATCTGGATCAGGGTTGTCATGACAGACAATTAATATTTTTCCCTTACCACGAACCCACTCAATCAGTTCACCGACTGAATCACTTAGATTTGGCTCAAAAGAATTAACTTCGCACCCTGCAAGAGACAAGTTACCGGTATCCATCAACTAAAACTCCAGAAAAGAATCCTCATGATTAATCAACTTTCAAACTTGAACAATTTCAATGGTTCCTGCTTCCAACTGTTCCACCCCATCTAATATTCCCCAGGGAGAATTTTCGACTACTATCACCGGTACTTGTAACGCCAAGCTCAATTCTGCAACAGTCAAATCATCAAGAAAAATATTTTGACCATCCTTTAGCATAACTTCTGGCACCAAGACACCATCCCCCAATGGTAGGTGTTGCAACTGTTGCTGCAAATCGTTACCAGTAATTAAACCAGTTACGGTAACTGCACTACCAAAGAAATCGTTTTTAATCGCAACAACTGACAAGTCTACGGTAGTTTCCTGCTCAAGCTTGTTGACAAACATCTGCAGTTCATCCCGAAAAGCACAACCCGTTACCAGGGTAACATTATCAACATCCAACGGTTCTGCTTCAGCAAGAACTTCATTTGCCTGCTGCCGAAATTGAGCTATCATCCCAACCCCGTTTTCAAATTGAGCAAAATCTTCATAATAGTCATAAGGAGGGATATCCTCCTTCGCCAACAAATAAAATTCATCGGCTGGAAACACAAACCTAGTACCGTGTGCGGTTAAACACTCTTGTTGTTTCTTTTGCAGCAACTGCAAGCACGTGCTCGCTCCCTGTGGGGTCACCTTATTTAGTTGCGGTAATTTAAATCTATGCTTGGTCAACCCTAGCGGAACCACTGCTAAAGATGCAACTTGTGGATAAAGGGCAGCCAAGTCATCAATTGTTTGACTCAGTGCTTCCCCATCATTTATCCCCGGACACAGAACTACCTGACAGTTAAGCTCTATTCCGGCAGATGTTAACCGCTTCAACAATGGTAGAATCGGAGGAACTTTAGTCCCCAGTAGCGTTTCACGTAAATTGCTATCGGTAGCGTGAACTGAGATATACAAAGGGGAAAGTTGATCATCAATAATGCGCTGCAGGTCTGCTTCGCTGAGATTGGTCAGGGTAATATACGAGCCGTACAAAAAGGAAAACCGGTAGTCTTCATCTTTAATATAAAGGCTTTTTCGCATCCCCTTAGGCAACTGATGGACAAAACAAAACAAACATTGATTACCACATTGATGCGGTTGCGGATGAGCTACTTCTAGACCAAAATCGACGAACGGTTCTTTCTCTATTTCCAGTTCCCACAACTCATCGTCGGCGCGTAAGATCTCCAATCTTATACAATCAGAGTCGGCATATAAGTGGTAATCGACTAAATCATTTACGACATGATCATTGATAGATAGCAACCTGTCACCAGCAAGTAAACCAAGTTCAGCTGCATAGCTATCTGGGACAACCGATTCTATCTTCAACATGTACCCATCCTCAAAACAACAATTACGACATTAAGCTATTCTTTAAACAACAAAAGGCGACACCATTGGCATCGCCTTTAAAATATAGCCATGTCATTTATTACTAATCACGACTACCGTGTAGCCTAAAAGTTCCATCAGCTGCAGTAATAGAACTAACTGCATGTTTATAAATAAGAACATCGCCTTCACTTTCAGCTAAAATACAAAAGCTATCGAAAGACTTTATGTAACCGAGTAGCTTCTCCCCAGTCATCATAACAATAGCCACCTTAACCCGCTCTTTACGGGCTTGATTCAAGTATTGATCCTGAATATTAAATGGTGATTTGGGCATATCCTCTCCTTTACAAATGTAAAAAATGTTCAATAGAAGCAACTAGTTTAACAGACTCAATGGTGGAATCAACCCAAATAACGTCTGATTCTTTTCTAAACCACGTTAATTGCCGTTTGGCGTACTGACGTGTATATTTTTGGATATCAGAAACCATTTGCGCAGCAGTTATTTCACCTTTCAAATGGCTGACAACTTCACGGTAACCAAGCGTCTGCAATGCTTTAAGGTCTAATGAATAACTTGCCACAAGTTCTTTTACTTCAGCTACCAACCCAGCAGCAATCATTTCCTCTGAACGCTTATTTATACGCTTATAAAGTTCAACTCTAGAAAAACTTGGTGCCAGTTTTAACACTCGATAAGGCTGTTCGGCAAACTGGTGTTCGGCCTTTAATTCTGACATTTTTCTACCAGTTAAGGCATTAACTTCCAGCGCCCGTACAATTCTTACAATATTATTAGCATGAATATCGACTGCCGCTTCAGGATCAACCTTTTGTAAATCGTTATAAAGAGCGCCAGGAACTTCGTTTTCACGTTGCTGGAGCTGTTTCCTGAGGTCAGGATCCCCAGTTGGCAATTGCGCCAACCCGCCGAGCAAGGCACGAATATAGAGTCCAGTCCCGCCAGCAATACAGGGGACATTGCCCCGGGCACATATTTCTTCTATTAATGGGCGCGCCTGATCGACAAATTCAGCTACCGAGAAATCTTGGTCTGGATCTATCACGTCAATAAGGTGGTGAGGCACCGTTTTTCGTTCTTCTGCAGTAGCTTTAGCAGTGCCAATATCCATACGCCGATAAACCTGACGTGAATCGGCGGAAATTATCTCTAACGGAATTTTTTCGGCTAATGTAAAAGTAAGAGATGTTTTTCCTGATCCCGTTGGACCACACACTACAAGAACTGCTGGTTTATCCATTATTGTCTGCACCATCATTGTCGCCTGAACAATCTCTCTATCTCAGTTAAAGTCATGCGTTGTATAACTGGGCGGCCATGGGGGCAATTTGCCTTAAAATCGATTTGATCAAGTTCTTGAAGCAAAGCTTTTATCTCAACTTGATCAAGGGCCTGATTTGCACGAATAACACTATGGCAAGCCATTAATATCAAAACATCATCTATAGATTCCCTAATTTGCCCACTACTACCAATCCGTTCTAACTCTAACGCTACATCCACAACTAACGTGGAAAGGTTTTGCCCAGCTAACATTTGTGGAACAGATTTTAAAGCAAATGACTTACCACCAAACGGTTCAATTTCAAAACCTAAGCGCTCTAGCTCTATCAAGTTATCACTAAGAATGGCAGCACTATTAAAATCAAGCTCCAGCACTTCAGGGAACAACAATGCTTGACCGACAATATTTCCAGCAGAGTATGCTTGACGCAACTTTTCAAACCCTACCCGCTCGTGGGCGGCATGTTGATCTATCAACACTAAGTCGGCACCGTCCTGGCAAAGGATATAGCTTTGATGATATTGACCCAATATCTGCAGTCCAGTAAAGAAACCATCAGCACTACTCCCTGGCAATGTATATTGCTCAACAGGTACAGGCTGAGCAGGAGCAGAGTAAGTGCGGGGTTGATACTCTTGCTCGCATAACTGACTTACTGTAGGGACCGCTCCAACTGGCGGAGAATAACTCTTGACGCTTTCCCTAATCACACCACCTAACGGTTCCTTCTCTGTAGCGTTAATCGTCAGATTGTCAGTTATCGAATTAATTTGCTCAGAGACTTCAACATCTGGTGCTTCCAACCAAGTAGCTGGACGTAAAGTTTGCTGCAGTGCATCGGCAATAAAATCGTGCACTAAAGCTTGTTCACGAAACCGAACTTCATGCTTAGTAGGATGAACATTTACGTCGACCTGAGCCGGATCGAGCTGTAAAAACAGCACTACTACTGGATATCTACCTTTCATCAACAAATGTCTATATCCAGCCATAATGGCATGCTGTACTACTCGATCACGAATATATCTACCATTGATAAAAGTATAAATATGTGATGCCGCCGATCGAGTCAACTGGGGCTTGGAGATCAATCCAGTCAAGCTTAGGTCGTCACCATTTTGCCGCTCTAATGGTAACAAATCGTTCAGTAGTGATCTTCCCAATAGTGCAGAAACTCGAGCGCTAAGGCCTTTTTCACGCCGCAAATCTAGCATCATTCGATCATTATGCTTAAGCCTGAAACTCACGCCTGGATTTGCTAGAGCCTGCTTCGTTACCACGTCTGCAGCGTGACCAAGCTCGGTTTGTTCTTTACGTAAAAACTTTTTTCGAGCTGGCATATTGAAAAATAAGTTTCTAACTTCAACTACAGTTCCACATGGCAAGCCAACTTCAGTGACATTTTTGATTTTACCACCTTCAGCATAAATTTGCTGACCAAGGCCATCTTCATTGTCACAGGTTTTCAATTGTAACCGTGAAACGGATGCGATAGAAGCTAATGCCTCACCACGGAAGCCAAGGGTCTTCAAAGCAAACAAATCAATATCACTACTAATTTTACTAGTAGCATGACGCTCAAATGACAAAAAAGCGTCCTGTTTATTCATGCCACAACCGTTATCAGTAATCCGGATCAAACGCTTACCACCAGCTTCAAGCTCAACCAAGATATCTGCCGCACCAGCATCAATAGAATTTTCCAATAGTTCTTTAACAACAGAAGATGGCCGTTCGACAACCTCTCCAGCAGCAATTTTATTACATAACTCTTCAGGTAAAACCTGTATTTTATTGTCCATAATTACTATTTCTATTGTTTAAATAAAAAGAAAGCGGTCGAAATAAAACGACCGCTTTTTATAATAAAAACTGATTTTGCAGAAAGAATCTGAGTCTACTTCAATTCCAACTCATCAAAAATCATCTCTAAGTCGTCGAAGACATCGTCTACTTCAGAGGCAGTATCTTCAACGATATCATCTTCTATTTCCTCTAGCCCCTTTTCGCTTCCTAAATCCTCCGCTAGCGCTGTTTTTTCACTAGCAGCTACGGCACTTACTACTGGTTCATTTATAGCCAATTCAGCAGAAACAGTTTGTGCCGCAACTGACTCCTCTTCAACCGCAAGAGTTAGTCCAACTGTAACCAACCCAAGGTCTTCAGCAACGTTGTTAATTATTGCCGAAGTAACCTCTGTATCACGCCGCATAAACACCTCAAACAAAGCGTTATCACAGATAGTATTGATCAACCTTGGCACTCCACCAGACACCTTATGGATGATGGTTAAAGCATCTTCGCTAAACGGAGATTTATCACAACCAACCACCTTTAAGCGATAAGTAATATAATCGACAGCTTCCTGCAATTGAAGTGGTTTTAAAGTGTACTTAAATGCAACTCGCTGTGCCAAAGGAGCATCAAGCTTTAGCACTTCATCAAGCTCAGACAAACCAAAGAAAATAATATTAAGGAGTTTTTTTCCAGGAATTTCTAAATTTAGTAGCCCACGGAATTCTTCCATCAATTCACGTGTTTGTAACATTTGCGCTTCATCAATAAGAACAACTGCCTTGCGACCTTCTTTCTCAATTTCCAATAAGCGCCCGTACAACTGCTTCAGCATTTTCAATGGACTAATTTCAGGGTTTTTCACCCCTAACTGCATACAAATCCTCGACATAATCCACTCAGGAGTAATTGCAGAGTGAATCATTACCAACAGTGAAGATTCATACTTCTCAAATGGTAGGTTATCGAGCATTCTACGTGCCAATGTCGTTTTTCCGGTACCGACACCACCAACCAAAACCGCCAATCCCTTGTCGGAATCGACCGAATATTTTAATCGTAGCAATGCTTGATTATGCTGCTCGCTGTTGAAATAAAATTTGTCATTAGGGGCGTTTGAAAATGGTTCACGCTCAAACTTAAAGTAATCATTATAGCCCATGCATACTCCATAAAAGGATCAACATTATCAGGGTGGAAATAGATCGGTTGTTTATAGAAATGATATTCTATCTTTGCTCTCTTCGAGAGCATCGATGCTCCCATCATCAACAGCATCAATGGCATTTTCTAAAATTGCAATTTTATCTCTTACATCACGATAATTACTATCTTTACCAAAAACTATCTGATAGCTACTTAAAGCCTCTTCAGCACGATTAGAGCACTCGTACAACAAGCCTAATTCATAACCAAGATTAAGGCTCTGCATCTCTTCAAGATACACTGAGGCCAAGGCATTTTTAAACATCTCTTCAGCGTTTTCAAAATCGCCCTTATCACGATAGCAAAGCCCTTTTAGGGTCTGACAATCGACAAATCTGGACGGTTCTTTTTCAGCCTTTTCAAACTCACTAACCGCATCATCAAACAGCCCCATTTCTCGGTAAGCGATGCCTAGGTTATAGTGAGATTCCATGTCGTCGGCAGCTATCTGCTCATCGACATCAGTCTTAAATATTTTTTTACCGGTTTCTTCATCTGGCTCTATAGTTTCAAAATCAAAATCAATATCACCAAAACCGGCTAAATCGGAGTCGTCAGTTGCTGTACTTTGCTCCGATTTTTGCTGTAACAATTCGATTTCATTTATTTTATCCAAACACTCTTGATAATCTGACTCATACGTAAGGATGTCACTGTATTTCTTTTTAGCTTCAGTGTACAAACCTTGCTGCATATAGAATTCTGCTTCTTCTAAATCACCTTGCAAATTATGGACAACTTCGGTTACTGGTTCTTCGACCTTTTCACTATCATTATCATCTTCTAGGTCAAATGAGAATTCAACATCGTCGTTTTCATCACCTAGATCAAAACTAGTATCAATATCAAGCTCTATAACCGCATCTTGGTCAGCAATTTCATTATCTGTATCTTCAGCAAGCGATGATTCTAACTCCAAGTCGACATCGTCATCCTCAACAATATCAAAAATTAATTCATTGCTTTCATCACTAAGGATGAGCTCATCAGCTCCAGAATCATCTTCATCAACAGAACCGAGGAGAATATCAGATAGCATTTCGTTATCAACCGACTCTTCTGGTTCCGCCTCCTGCTCAGAAATAATATCTAGAAGTTTGTCACCCTCACCAGTTAACTCATAAATTGAATCGAGGGCCTGCAAAACGACACTAGTATCATCCAATTTGTCTTTAAGTAGTTCATAATAACCAGTCAGGTCATCGATACGGTCCGCTTTATAAAATGCGTCTTTCCACTGTTCTAGCTCCTCTAAAGCTAGTACATATGTACCGTTACCAAGGTGAGCCTCAACTAGTAATGCACGTGCATCAAGGTCAGATGTATCCATAGCAAGAAGTTGCTCATACACCGAGCAAGATTTTTTCCACTTCTTGAGGTCAGCATAGCCCCTGCCCAACAAACGTAACAAATCTGGATCATCAGGCTTATCTTTTAACAGACCTTCGAGAATTGTGACTCCGCGTCCAAGATCCCCCTTCTCGTACAAAGCCAGCGCCAACCCCATTTGTAATTTCTTACTATCAGGATACATGGGGATAAACATTTTATAAAGCTTAAGGATTTTATCAAAATCGCCCTTATCGCTTAAAATTTCAAGAACAGATTCCAGCTCTTCGAAACCTTCATCTTCGCGCTCATTTGCAGCATACACTTCAGCAAGCTTAACCCTGACATTCAAATTATTCAGGTCAAGGTCACGCATTTTTTCCAAGGTTTTTATTTCATCGGCAACCATACCGTTACGACCGTAATAATCGACCAAATTACGGTATTCGGCCATGGCGTTGCCAATTAACCCCTGCTTTTCATTCAATTCAGCTAAGCGATTAAAAATTGCAATTTGATCTGGATCGAGCCGTTGCATTAACTTATAAATTGCAATAGCTTTCAGGTAAAAACCATTGCTAGCAAAGTACTTAGCTATCGACTCATACTGCTCATACGCATCACTATTTTTATTACTGCGAACATATAATTCTGCTAGTTTTTGCCGTGAGCGGACGTCTGCCGGATCTAGTTTAACAATCTGAACATAATCTTTAATTGCCTTGACGACCTGTTTTTTCTTCAGATTTTTTTGCGCCGACGCAAGTAGTTTTTCTTTATTCGTTGCCAAAATAACTCCTTAAAACATGCCATCTACACACATTCTTAACCTTCAGAAGATAAACTAATTAATCTTCCCATGTCAAGCAATGCCACCTCCAGCAACCCTACAATATCATTCATCATTGCAGGATAGCACACATTAAAGCACAACAACAACCGCAATCATTAGACCTTATTTACCCTTAACCAATGTGGTAATTTCTGCGGTGGTCAAATGACGGTAACTACCGGTAGCAAGCTCACCGAGATCGAGAAACCCTAACCGGATCCTTTTTAGCCTGACTACGGTCAAATTTAAAGCTTCACACATACGCCTAACCTGCCTATTTTTTCCTTCGTGCAAAGTCAATTCAAACCAACTACTTGAACCTACAGCCCTAACATTTCCAACCTTTGCTGGAGCAGTCTTGCCATCTTCAAGCTTGATTCCACCTTCTAGGCGCTTGATCATTGTTTCTGACAAGGCGCCACGAACTTTAACCAGATAAGTTTTATCAATTTCGTGACTTGGATGGGTAACGTGCTGCGCCAATCCACCATCATTGGTCAGAAGCAACAACCCCTCGGTATTAAAGTCAAGCCGGCCAACCGGAAAAAGGCGCTGCGGGATGGCAGCAACTAAATCGGTGACCAACTTACGTCCTTCTGGGTCTTTAAGGGTCGAAACGTACCCACGGGGTTTATTGAGAAGGACCGTAACCTTCTCCTGTGCGGGACCAACTAAGCGGCCATCAACCTCTAAGCGATCAAAATCTAAATCGGCTCGATCACCAAGTTGCGCCGGATTACCATTGAGCAGCACTCGTCCAGCGGTGATCCACGTTTCTGCTTCTCGCCGCGAAGCCAAGCCTGCTTTAGCTATCAATTTTTGTAGTCGTTCTGCCATCAATCTATTCCTGTTATCTCTGGATCCAGTGGATCGGCTTGAATTAATTGCGGATCCAAAGCGGCAAACTCTTTTAATGCCGGTAGATCATTGAGGTCGCGCAAACCAAATAATTCCAGAAACTGCCGACTAGTGCCATACATCAGCGGTCGACCAGGAACATCTTTTTTGCCCAAAATTCGCAATAAGCTTTTATCTAATAAGGTTTTCATTACCCCGCCAGAATCGACCCCGCGTAAATATTCAACTTCAGCACGAGTGGATGGTTGTCGATAGGCGACAATTGCTAACGTTTCGAGCGCCGCATGGGAAAAGCGTGGGGTGCGGTCCCTATTCATTTTTTTCAACCACGGCGCTAACTCTGCTACGGTTCTAAATTGATAACCACCGGCCACATCAGCAAGATAAAAACCCCGCTCTTTTGCATTATAATGCTGCTGCAATTGATTGAGAATGGGACGAAGGTCCGCTTTTGACTGTTCAGTTAATAAACTTATACGCTCAAGTGACAATGGGGCTGATGCAGCAAATATAAGCGCTTCGACAAGCTGGGATAAATTATCCATAACCAAGAACTTCCCCCACTGGCAAATCAAGTGGAGCGCCAACCAACCTTAACCATACTTCACTAAATTCATCCACCTGCACAACTTCAACCACATGCATCTTAACCAGTTCTAAAGTAGCCAAGAAAGTGACAATCAATTCACCACGTAAAGACATGGTGTTGAATATATCCCGGAATGACAAGCGCTGCTTATCCCGCAACATTGCCGTTATCCGCTCGATATAATCGGCAACAGAAAGAGATTCGGTTATTACTTCGTGAAATGTTTCCACTGGCCGCCTTGCCAGCAATTGATGAAAGGCTGCAGCTAAAGGGTAAATTCCGGGGGCAATTTCGTCTTCTGACTCTTCACCATCAAGCAATTCGGCCAATTGAAACTGACTGACAAAAACATCACGATTGAGCTGCGGCATCTGCTGAAACAGTGCGGAGATATCTTTATAACGCTGATACTCCAACAACCTTTTCACCAATTCGGCTCTGGGATCTTCCTCTTCCTCAGCCAATTCCTCGGTGACCGGCAACAACAGCTTCGATTTAATGTGAATAAGGGTTGCCGCCATCATTAAGAATTCACCGGCAATGTCGAGATCAAGTTGTTGCATCTGGTCAATAATAGTCAAATATTGTTCGGTAATTTCGACGATTTGAATATCACAAATATCCATCTCTTCCCGTTTTATCAGATGCAACAGGAGATCAAGAGGTCCAGAAAATTGTTCTAGGTGTATTTGTATCGACATTACTAATCACAATCAATGTGCATATAGTCAATTTCCAAATAAAAACCGCATTGCCTGCCCAATCACCTTAATTTCACTGCCCGCCATAAACATGACAATGGAACTAATTATAGGCCCAAGGATCCGTGACCAAACATCGGTAAAAAAGACTAAAAATAATATCAGGACAAAACCAAATGGCTCTAAACGACTAATCAAAGCAGCTTGCCGTTCAGGTAAAATTCCGGTTAAAATTCTGCCGCCATCCAAAGGTGGCACGGGGATTAAGTTAAACACCCCGAGCAAAACATTAATATAGAGACTGAAGCCAAGCATCATCTTAAATGGATTAACAAACTGCCCATAAAGCTGTGACTCCCCTAGTGACGTTTGATCTAACCACCCTACTCCGCGCAACAATAGAGCCGAAATAACGGCCAAGGTTAGATTAGTTAACGGCCCCGCCAATGCAACCCAAAGCATATCACGGCGTGGATGACGGAAATTCCCAGGATTAACCGGCACTGGGCGTGCCCAGCCAAAACCAAAAATAAAAATCGCAATCGTACCAATTGGGTCGAGATGTTTTAGCGGGTTTAAAGTTAAACGCCCCAGCAATCGAGCGGTTGGATCACCAAATTGCTCCGCAATATAGCCATGCGCCACTTCATGGAGAATAATCGCCAACAAAGCAGGCACTAGCATAATTGCAATTTTAGAAACCATTGCTTCCATGTGTATTTCAATCCCCAGAACAAACGTACTAAATTAATTTGCATTTTTGTAGATAGGTAACAGCGAATTGTACAGTCTAATCGACCTCAGCGTGAATGGCAACTATGACGGTGGAAAGAAATGGGTTTTAACCAGAGCAATTTCTTCTTCACGACTTTTAGTGCCCGTATTTAAGCGTTCCTGCAGGATAAAATCTGCAATTTCTTGGAACTGTCGCCCCGGGGAGAAACCTAATGCTATTAAGTCGGCACCATTCAATATTATTTTCTCTTTTCGTAGCTTAGTTACATAAAGTGAAATCCATTTACGCATAACTTCATTTTCACTCCGTGCCATCAAGTAGAGAATTACTTCCAGCGAAAATCCGTTAAACCAAGCGTAGATTTCACTATTTTGCGGGGTAACATGCCGATTTCTCCGCTGCTTTATCGCTTTCAATAGTTGTCTAGCACGGGGCAACTGCTCCAGCAACAAAACCTCGACCTTAGGCTGCACACATAGCCACGCACTAACCCGAACTAACCCTTTGTCTGGGATGCTTTCAAACATACAGAACAAATAAACCAACCAGCGCCGATAGATTTCTTCGGTATAGAGCAAATCAAACCAGCTACTTGCCTGCTCAGCAGCAACAAACAGGCTGGCAGTTTGTCGATCGAAACGCAATTGCGGATCAATAAATTTCAGCAATTCAAATTGGTCGAGACGTTCCAACGCTGGAACCACTCTAGGCTCATCCAAAATTTGTTCAAGTTCGTGCAATATGCGAATACCAGCAATTTTCTTAACCGAGCGCAAACGGAGGGCACTGGTCATTAAGCGGGCAGTTTGGCGGCCGATAGTGAACCCAAGACGCTGCTCAAAACGCACGGCTCGAAACAGCCTAGTGGGATCTTCGATAAAACTTAAATTATGCAGAACCCGCACAGACCGATCTTTTAAATCGCTTTGGCCACCAAAAAAATCTAACATTTGGCCGTAATTGTTCTGATTTAACGATATAGTCAGAGTGTTTATCGTGAAATCACGACGGTACAGGTCATGACGAATCGACGCATGCTCAACTTTAGGCAACGCTGCTGGCCGATCGTAATATTCCAAGCGCGCAGAGGCGACATCAACCTTGAAGTCGTTGGGTAGAATAATTACCGCCGTACCAAATTTTTCGTGGGTACGCACTCGGCATGGTGTTGTTTTAGCAAACGCATTGGCAAAGGCAATGCCGTCGCCCTCTACCACAATATCGACATCGAGATTAGGTTGCCGCAACAGTAAATCGCGAACAAAACCACCAACCAGAAAAATTGACACTTCTAGCTGATCGGCAACTGCGCCCAATTGTTGCAACAAGGTACGCACCATTTCAGGCAATTGGGTTTTCAGCAAGCGCTGCATGTTTTTCTGTTTCAGTTGCAACCCACGCGACGGAGAGACGTCTTGATAAGACTCAACCAAAGACTGACGATCACCAAGCATATGGCGTAACAAATCGGTTCTGGTAACCACACCCACCAAAGCTCCGGCACTAACGACTGGCATGCACCGTTGATTGTGTTTAGAAATGCCATCTTGAAGATCTACTAAGGGAGCTTCTGGAGAGAGTACTTGAAAATCACTGTTCATCATTTCACCAACAGCCATTTTCAATAATTTGTGATGAGCAGCCTTTTCAACTATTTGCCGAGTAAGAATTCCGACCACCTGCTGCTGAGAATCTAAAATGGGGATCGCATTAAAACTGAAACGGGACATCAATTTACGTGCTGCCCCCAAAGTTGCATCGGTCGGCAGGGTTTTCACCGGTGCCGACATCAAATGACGAACTTCACAACGCGGCATAATATGCTGCGGCAACAAGGACTCAACTTGTTCCAATAATTGCACCAAAGTAAGATCGTGAACCGTAGCAGAGGCAGCACAGGCGTGGCCACCACCACCAAATTCGTGCATTAATTCACCAACATCCATCTCTGCCAACCGTGAACGAGCGACCAGAAAAATGCGATCTTCCATGCGCACTGCGACCAACAAGACATCGAGATTTTCAATATCTTTAAGTTTATGTACTAAGCTGGAGATATCACCGACATAGTAATCGATGGAGGCATAGGCGATGGCAACCTCTATACTGTTGACCACCATTTTCTGGCACGATTTCAACAATTCGTTCAGCAGATCAATCTGTTCTGGGGTCATCTCTCGGACTAGGAAATCGGCAACAGTGTTCAGATTAGCGCCATGCTGCAACAAAAACGCACCGGCACGAAAATCCTCGACAGTAGTGGCGGAGAACAGGAGGCAGCCGGTATCCTCGTACAGACCGAGCATCATCATCGTCGCTTCGTCTGGGGTCGGGACAATCCCCTGATCAACAAATAGTTGCGCCATAATTGTCGTAGTAGCACCTACTGCTTGGATATTTTCAACTTGCCCGTGAATAGTATGTTCATCCTCGGGGTGATGGTCGTAGATATGAATTTCTAACTCAGGATTATCGACAATCTCAGAAAATTGACCAATTCTGGCAGCACTACGGACATCAACCAAAACCAAACGGCTTACCGCCTGTAGATCAATGTCCTTAATACGCTTAACCCCATAGGCATAAAGGGTGCTGTGGAGGAGAAAATCACGCAACCCACGCTCCTGCCCCCCTGGAAAAACCAGAGTAGCGTCAGGATAAAGCCGCTTTGCTGCAATCATTGCCCCGAGGCAATCAAAATCGGCGTTAACGTGGGTTGCGATAACATCCATAGAAGATTATAGCTCCAAGGAACCAATCAAAGCGTTAATATCGGTGATCCCATCATCAATACAGAACTTCTCTAAATCGGCAATAATTGTTGCCATTGCTGTTGGATCAACAAAATTAGCCGTACCGACCTGAACCGCCTTTGCTCCGACAATCAAAAACTCCAAAGCATCGACAGCGCTGGTGATACCACCAATACCAATTACAGGTAACTTTACCGCTTGCACAACCTGATGAACTAAGCGTACCGCAACGGGGCGGATTGCGGGGCCCGACAAACCACCAATGGTATTCGCTATCCGTGGCTTCCGAGTCTTAACATCAACAGCCATCCCAGTTAGAGTGTTAATCAAACTTAGGGCATCGGCACCGGCCTCTTCACTAGCCCGCGCCATTACCTGAATATCGGTCACATTGGGGGTTAATTTAACAATTAGCGGCTTCGAGGTCCGCTTTCGCACCAATGATATTACCTCTGCAGCTGCTTGCGGTTCAGTGCCAAACACGATGCCACCCTGCTTAACATTAGGGCAGGAGATGTTCATTTCTAGCGCAGCGACACCGGGGACATCATCTAGCCGGGCAGCCACTTCGCCATACTCTTCTTGAGTATTGCCAAAAAAGTTAACGATTACCGGGGTATCATAGTTTGCCAAAAAAGCCATTTTATCTTTAATAAAGGCATCGACACCAACATTTTGCAAACCAATGGCATTAAGCATACCACTAACAGTTTCACAAATTCTGGGGGTATTATTTCCAGCCTTGGGATTAAGTGACATCCCTTTGGTAACAATAGCGCCAAGCTGATTGAGATCGAGATAAGGAGAATATTCCTCACCGTAACCAAATGTTCCCGATGCTGGCATGATTGGATTTTTTAATTTTAATCCGGCGACATCTACTGCTAAATTGGGTTTAAATTGTTGCTCCGTCGATTTGCTCATTTACCGCCTCCTGCCATTTTGATCGCTGCTGTTTTTTTCCAATCAAGGTTCGTTGCATCAAAAACCGGGCCCGCAGTACAAGTGCACAAATAGTTGGGCTCACTGCTAGTATGCCCTTCGCCTTTTACTACACACCCAAGACAAGCGCCGACGCCACAAGCCATCAACGCTTCCAGCGATACTTGCAAGGGGACTTCGCGGCTAGTGCAAATCTTTTCTACCGCATCAAGCATTGGCATGGGACCACAAGCAAAAACCTCGGTTTGCTTACTAACATCCAATTGCTGCTCTAATATTTTAGTTACCAGCCCTTTAGTTCCCATGCTGCCATCTTCTGTCGCTACCTCTACCTTAACTCCAAGCCGTTCAAATTCTGACGCAAGAATTATATCATCACGCGTCCGACCACCGATAAGCAATTTCACTGCTGAAGTCTTAACTAGCTCTTGCGCCAACATATAAAGTGGTACCAAACCAATTCCACCACCCACCATTATTTTTTCAGTTCCAGCGGCACCAAATTCAAACCCAGTCCCAAGTGGACCCAACAGTTCTACCGGGGCACCGACTTCTAGCTCACGCATAATTTCGGTACCACTACCAACAACCTTGTAGATCAACTCGACAAATTCTTTCGGTGGCAAGGTATCGCAATCGGCGGGGGCAAAGCCAACCCGATAAATCCCTAGCGGGCGACGTAAAAGAGGGGTCAATGAATTTTGCACCCGCAACATGACAAATTGGCCCGGGCTGGACAACTGGGTGTAACCCGGAGCGAGAATTTTCATTCGATAATAACCAGGCGCTATTTCCTGATTAGAAAGGACTACGGTCTTTAAATCTGGCATTGTAAATTGCTCCTAAAATTATTAATCAAGTACTTGTTTAACCATAAGAAGAGCATCTTCACCATCACGATAGTAAGCCCGACGGGTTCCACTCAACTCAAATCCAAAACGTTTATACAGGGCAATAGCCCCAAAGTTTCCAGCCCTAACCTCCAACCAAACCGCAGCTAATGCAGGCACCGAATACTTAGCAAAAGCTGTCTGTAACAATTGTACAGAAACTCCTTGACGCTGTGCCTGAGGGGCAGTGGCAATATTCAAAACCTGCATTTCATCGACAATCAACCAGTAACAGAGAAAGCCAACTATATTACTATCGAGTTCTGCGACCAGAATGGATGCAACCGGATTCTCAATCTCTTGCAAAAACTGCAGCTCCGTCCATGGATGTGAATAGCATGCCTGCTCAATCGCAACGACAGCTGCCAAATCGCCCACAGACATAGCCCTTATAGCTATATTTTTTATTGCCATTTCACAGTACTCAGACAACCATTTATTATGTTACAATTAAGGATTAATACCACAGTTAAAATGGTGACAAAGCTAGCACATTTTAGCAATCCAATATAGAGAATAGATAAAGCATCTGGTATAATTCAAAGACTGCCAGCAAAACAACAATTACGCGTATTGACAAGCTAAAGCCCAAATGTTGTAATGCCGACCATTTTACCGCCCAAGGAGTTAAAAAATTGAACGCTAAAAAGCCAATCACATATAAAGATGCTGGTGTAGATATTGATGCCGGCAATCGCTTTGTTGACATGATAAAGCCACTGGTAAAGCAAACCTCACGACCTGAAGTACTTACTGATATTGGTGGATTTGGTGGCCTCTTTTCGCTGAACAGCGGAAAATATAAACGCCCAACATTAGTAGCTGCTACCGACGGAGTTGGTACCAAGCTTAAGCTTGCCTTCATGCTAGATAAGCACGACACCGTAGGGATCGATCTTGTAGCAATGTGCGTTAACGATTTAATAGTCCAAGGCGCTGAACCGCTATTTTTTCTAGATTATCTGGCTACAGCAAAACTCTCTCCAGAGCAAGCAGTTGAAGTAGTTAAAGGTATTGCTGAAGGCTGCAAACAATCAAACTGTGCCTTACTTGGTGGAGAAACAGCTGAAATGCCGGGCATGTACAGTGGCGGTGAATACGACTTAGCCGGTTTTTCTGTTGGTGTCGTTGATAACGATAATATAATTGATGGTTCAACAATCACCAAAGGCGACCAAGTTATCGGTATTGCCTCCAGTGGTCTCCACTCTAATGGCTTCTCTTTAGCGCGAAAAATTTTCATAGAAACATTAAACCTTGACCTCTCTTCGCAGCCAGAAGAATTGGATCAACCACTCGGGCTTGAGCTATTAACCCCAACAAAAATTTATGTTAAAAGCATTCTTAACCTAGTTAAAAACTTTAACATTAAGGGGATTGCCCACATTACTGGTGGCGGGCTGTTAGAAAACTTACCACGCATTCTCCCCCAGCATAGCAAAGCTATCATCAAGCGCGATAGCTGGGAAAAACCGGTGATATTTGAGATGCTACGTCAAGGTGGAAACATCCCAGAAGATGAGATGTTTCGTACTTTCAACTATGGCATCGGCATGACTCTCGTTGTAGCTCCAGACCAAGCAGATGACATTATTGGTCGCTTGGCAGGCCTAGGTGAAAAAGCTTATCTAATTGGTGAGATCGCTGCAGCCCAAACCCCAACGGTTGAACTCGTATAACCCAGAATACGGATACTAAACGATGAGTTCAAAAAACAAACTCCGCATAGCAGTTTTAGCCTCTGGTGGAGGGACCAACCTACAATCAATAATTGACCAATGTCAGCAAGGAACACTAGATGCTGAGATCGACCTGGTCATATGTAACAACCCCGATGCTGGCGCACTTGATCGCGCTAAAAAGGCTGGTATCCGTACTGTCTGCATTAACCACCGTGATTTTTCTCAACGCAAAGACTTTGACCAGGCAGTAGTAACTACCCTACAGGAAGCCGGTGTTGAGTTAATTGTTTTAGCTGGTTTTATGCGCATTATATCTAGCGTTTTTTTAGCCGCATTCCCGCAACGCATCATAAATATCCACCCTGCTCTGTTGCCATCCTTCCCTGGGCTACACGTACAACAAAAAGCAATCGATTACGGAGCAAAATTTTCTGGTTGTACGGTCCACTTTGTTGATGATGGTGTTGATACCGGAGCAATAATTGCCCAAGCGGTTGTCCCAATTCATAACGATGATACTGAAGAAACCCTGTCATCCAGAATATTAGAGCAGGAACACAAAATTTACCCTCAGGTCATTCAATGGTTTGCAGAAAACCGTATCGTCAGTGATGGGCGCCAAGTTACCATAAAATCAGCCCAGCAGAGCGGCAACACCCTTACCAACCCTCTAGCAGAGTAACTTCGATGAAAACAATTCTCGTCAGTAGCTGCTTGCTCGGGCTACAAACACGCTATGATGCTAGCGACAATTATTCGCAGGCCGTTATTGACTTTTTGCAAACCAATAACCTTACCCCAATTCCGGTCTGTCCGGAACAATTAGCGGGGCTAGCAACACCACGACCAAAATGTTGGTTCAACCAAGGCAATGGCGAAGCAGTACTTCTCGGCAAAGGCTCTTTGTGCGACGAAACCGGCGATGATGTCACTGTACTTTTTCTTCACGCAGCCAAAGAAACACTTAAAATTGCCAAATTAATCGACTGCAAACATGCAATACTACAGCAGCGCAGTCCTTCGTGTGGCTCACAAACAATTTATTTAAACGAGAAGCTAGTAGCAGGAACAGGGGTCACCACTGCACTATTAAAAGAGAATGGCATTGCAGTTTATGGCGACGATAAGTTACCGGACAATATTCAACAAATTTAACCCTGAAACTGTTTGCTTCATCAAACAATATATGCTAGAAATGCGAGTTCGAAACTTTCAGGAGGATAGAAAAATGTCTAAGCAATGTGAAATCTGCGGAAAAAAACCCGTAACCGGAAATAATGTCAGCCACGCACACAACAAAACCCGTACTGTGTGGAATCCAAACTTACAAAAAATTCGTGCTATCCAGAATGGCTCAGTTAAAACCATCAAGGTTTGCACTCGCTGTATTCGCTCGAATAAAGTTCAAAAAGTAGTTTGATTTAAAACTGACAAATATGTAGATAAAAAGGGATGGTCTCAGCTGAGCCATCCCTTTTTGTCGTTATTTCAGTGCAAACTGTAAATGTTCAAGGCTAAGCGCGACTCAAGCCAAGGCTAAACCACACCAACATGAGCTATTGCATCAATTTCAACTAATGCCCCTTTGGGCAAACCGGACACCTCTACCGTAACTCGAGCCGGAGCAATCTCAGCACAATAAACGGCATAAATTTCATTCACTACGGCAAAATCTTCCAAGTTAATCAGATAGATTGTAGTTTTCACCACCGCACTAAAATCGGTATCAGCAGCCAGCAAGACTTGCTGCAAGTTCTGCAAACACTTATGGGTTTGCTCGACAATCCCACCAACAATCAATTCACCGGTTTCTGCAACCAACGGGATTTGCCCCGAGCAATAAACAAAACCACCAGCTTTAATCGCCTGTGAGTAGGGGCCAATTGCCGCTGGAGCCTGAGCTGTTTCAATTTTTGTCATTTCCATAATCACCACCATAAAAGGTTAACTTCTAATTCGTTCAACCTTTATTACCCCTTTAACTTTCTTAATTGCCCGAATTACCTTATTAAAATGTTCTAGGTTTTCGACATCTACCTCAAACATATTAATTCCATGCTTATCCCCACTAGAATGGACACTAGCACTAAAGATATTAGCATCCGCATCGGAAATGGCGCCAGATATACCGACAAGCATTCCTTTTTCATCAGAACAGAAAACTTGAATCTTAACTGGCCGTGTAGTTTTTCGCTGCATATCCCATTCTACATCTACTCGACGCTCAGGATCGCTAGCCAACACCTGCGAACAATTCTTGGTGTGAACGGCTAAGCCGCGGCCACGAGTAATAAAGCCAACAACCGGTTCACCAGGCAATGGATTACAACAATTCGCAAAGCGCACCATCACATTATCGATACCACCAATCATTATGGCACTTTGTGATTTACGCCGACCAATTTTTTCTAATACTTTTCCTATTGGGCCTGTCTTCTTGGCTATCTCTTCACGAGGAAGGATATGAGAAACAACCTGACCAGCAGAAAGTTTTCCATAGCCAACAGTGGCGAAGACATCATCAGCACCTTTAAAGCCTAGATCACTAACTGCAAGCTTAAAGCTGTCCAAAGCCATTGCCCGCTTCATACTGTACTGGTGCTTACGCAATTCTTTTTCTACCAGTTCCCTACCTATTTCAACACTTTTTTCTCGTTGTTCAGACTTAACCCACTGGCGAATTTTATTGCGCGCCTTAGAAGTCTTAACAAAGGAGAGCCAATCCTTACTTGGAGTCTGATGAACAGAAGTCAACACTTCGACTATGTCACCATTGTTCAGCGTTGTTTTTAATGGCAAAAGCTTTCCATTAATACGCGCACCAACACACTGCTGACCTACTCCGGTATGAACCGCATATGCAAAATCAATAGGGCACGCACCGCGCGGAAGTTCCTTAACATCACCGTTTGGGGTAAACACATAGACCTCTTCGGGAAACAGGTCGGTAAAAGATGTGTCAGATGAACTCCATTCGGTACTTACATCACGTTGCCACTCCAGTACCTGACGCATCCAATTAAAGCGTTGATCATCACGGCCAGTAACGGCAACAGGCCCACCTTCTTTATATTTCCAGTGCGCAGCTACTCCTTCTTCAGCAATACGGTGCATCTGCTTGGTACGGATCTGCACTTCCATCCGTTCACCATAGGGGCCAACGACTGTCGTATGCAAAGATTGATACATATTAGATTTAGGCATCGCAATATAGTCTTTGAATCGACTCGGAATCGGTGTCCAACTAGCATGCACTAAACCCAGTACCTCATAACACTCACGTACAGAATCGACCAGCACCCGAAAAGCAGTCAAGTCATAAATCTGATCTAAGCCTACCCCAGTGCGCTCCATTTTGCGGTAGACCGAGTAAAAATGTTTAAATCTACCGGTCACATCACCGGAAATTTTATTCT
>JADGED010000003.1:0-3027 GCA_016744555.1 Desulfuromonadaceae bacterium | reverse complement strand
ATCCAGCAACTCACAAATTTTTTCACGCACATTACTAACATACTCACTACGCTCTTCTTTATGGGCAGTAATTCGCGTGGTAAGTTCAGCAAATTTTTCTGGTTCAAGAACCTGTAAGGACAAATCCTCTAATTCCCCCTTAAGCCAACTAATACCTAAACGATTAGCCAAAGGTGCATAGATTTCCAATGTTTCGCGGGAATAGAATACTTGATCAGATTCAGGGCGAGTCCTAACATTGCGCATATCAATTAAGCGTACGGCTAGACAAACCAAAATAACTCGCAGATCACGTGCCATCGCTACAAACATTTTGCGAAAGCTCTCAACTTGCTGCTGGTTACTTTGTCGATACAGGATAGTACTAATTTTATTTTCTACTTCGATTAGGTCATAGACTTCTTGACCGAAGCCATCAATCAATTCTTCTTTGCTCATTTTTCCAGACTGGAGAGCATTGTGCAGCAGACCTACCACCAAGGTTGTTTCGTCAACCTTCAAGCGCACAAGAATTGAGGCAACATCAAGTGAATGCTGCTGACCATTACGGCCAGCAATTTTATTTTTATCCTGATGGGAGAGAGCGCTAAACTTGGCAGCTCGAAGCAAAAGTTCGCGGTCTACCTGAGAGCTATAGTCACTCAACTGGGTAAGAATATCTTCAATTGTAATCATAGACTGGTTCAAAGCCTAAGCTTTCGATTCTTTACATTTCAATTCAAACTACTTGGCTCGGCCTCTTTTTAACGTTCTACCATTAGTAATTAATAGATGAAAACAACAGGCAAAACGATAAGTGGCTTGGGTGATTCACAAGCCACTTTTTGACCATGCAACTAAAAAAAATTACTTTCTAGTTGGAATGTCATACTCAATCTTATCTGCTGCTATTTCCCGCAATGCAACAACAACTTTTTTGTTTGAAGACTTGTTGTCGATCAAAGGCTCAGCACCTTTATATAATTGCTTTGAACGTTTTGCGGCGACCATTGCCAATAAAAACCGGTTTGGAACAACCTCTAAACAATCTTCTACGGTAACACGTGCCATTTATTTATCTCCCTTTGCAGTAAATTTATCCAACAAGTTCGCCGTACGTAAACTACGACAGCGCTCTGCGGTTACTATTGCTATCAGCTGCTGACGAGCTGATTCAAAATCATCATTAACGACCAAGTAATCGTACCAACGGGCAGCTGGAATTTCTTTTTCTGCATTTTTCATCCGCCGCAGAATAACTGCCTCGTCGTCGGTGCCACGTCCACGCAGACGTTTTTCCAACTCAATATAGTCAGGAGGTAAAATAAAGATAAAAACCGCCTGCTGATAATTCTTTTTTAATTGCGCTGCGCCTTGACAATCGATATCAAGTAGCAGGTCTGTACCACCTTCTGCAGCAACAGTTAATGTCGCAAGCGAAGTACCATACATATTACCATGTACCTCAGCCCATTCAACTAATTGTTGCTGATCAATCATTTTTTGAAAAGCGTCGGTACTAACAAAATGGTAATCGACCCCATCTTGCTCGCCTCCACGCTTTGCTCTTGTAGCAAACGATATAGATTGCCGCAAATCAGAGAAACTGTCAATCAATTCTCGACATAGCGATGTTTTTCCGGCTCCTGATGGTGCCGATATAACAAATAGAATTCCGTCTCGGCAATCTGAATTACTCAATGTTCTGTACCTGCTCACGAATTTTTTCTAATTCAGATTTAACCGTTACAACTTGGCGAGTTAAAGTAGCATCATTTGATTTTGAGCCCATAGTATTGGCTTCACGATTAAGCTCTTGTACCAGAAAATCTAACTGCCTGCCTACAGGTTCAGGATGCTGCAGCAGATCAAAAAATTGGTTCAAATGACTTTTAAATCTCGTAACCTCTTCACTAATATCACAACGATCGGCAAAAATAGCTATTTCCTGTGCAACCCGCTGTGGATCGCCACCATTTTCCTGTAATCGAGCGAGTCGATCATGTAATTTTTGTTTCCATTCTAATGGGACTAAAGCAGCAGATTCTTCAATGGACACCAACGCTTGTGATAACGATTCTAACCGCTCGCGAATATCAACTGCAGTTGCATCACCCTCTTTCTTGCGCATATCCTGCAAAGATTCTAGCGCTTTATCAATGGACAAACAAAGGCAATCCCACAATTCGTCACTTGCAAACTCTGTATCCTTCAAAACCAACACATCTTTTTGTGCAGCCAAAAATTCTAGACTTATTTCTCCAGACAAGCCACTTATCGAACGTAAATCATTAAATGCTTCGATATAGCCTTTTACTACTGCCTCATCGATAACAGGGACATTGGCACTAGTAGCAGTATGCTCCTGCGTTATAAACAGATCAATCTTCCCACGCTTTAAAACGGTCAGCACACGTTTTTTTATTTCACTTTCTAGTGGTGACAAAAACCTTGGTGATTTAATTTTCACATCGGCATAACGGTGATTTACGGTTTTAATCTCTACCGAAAATGACAAACCGTCAACCTCTACTTGGCCACGACCATAACCGGTCATACTTTTTATCATAAAGTTTTATACTCCTAGCTTAGGCACTTACAGGATATTTAATCACTTTTGCAAGTGGTTTATTTTTTGCTGGTTCATATTCTGGAACTAGCTGTAATAACTTTTGCCGCACACCATCTAAATCCAACGCCTTAGCATCCGCTAGTAATGCGTCAATTTCCGGCACAAGGTCACAATGAGCTGGAACCATCGATTGTGCTACACAAATTTTCGGATGTGAGGTCGGCAAAACCCCCTCTTCGGCAAGCAACAACTCTTCAAACAATTTTTCTCCTGGACGTAAGCCAGTATAAACAATCTCAATCTCATCTTGCAACGGTAACCCAGAAAGGCGGATCAACTCTTTAGCTAGGGTTACAATTTTTACCGGTTCCCCCATATCAAACAAATATATTTCACCGCCCCTACCCATACTACCAGCCTGCAGAACCAACTGCGTAGCCTCTGGGATAGTCATAAAATACCGAATAATATCGGGA